>WFTY01000122.1 GCA_015485245.1 Anaerolineales bacterium
AGGATGTGTATAAGAGACAGGTTGCGCGGGGATGAACGCCTGTTCGCTCAACGGGTCGCGCCAGACCTGTTGTTCCTGAATGACGACCAGTCCGCGCGCGGCCAGGAAGCGCAGATCGCTGGCCGCCCCCCCGGTCTCGGCGTAGAGCTGGCGCGCTGGAACGGGGGATTGGCTGGCAAGCAGGTGCTGGAGGATCGCCTGGCGGCGCTGGCGGGCGCGACTGCCGGCGCGGCCCAACTCAGCGAGGCGGGAGCGGGCTTCTTCCGGGGAAACGGCCAGGACGACGATGCGTTCGGTTTTGGGGCGCACCTGGGGCGGGGGCAGCACCGGGCGGCTGGTCAGCAGGCCGCGATGCTGCAGGGCGCGCACACTGGCCTGCCAGCGTTTGCGCGGCAGGGCGCGGGCGATCTGCCGGCCGCGCAGCGGGCCGCGTTGTTGTAACAGGGCGAGCAGGCGCTGCTGCGGCGCGGTGAGGGTCGGGTCGTTCGCTGCGGCGACTTCTCCGCCCGGCGTGAGCGTGTAGAGGGTGTCGGCCATCTGGCTGAGGCCCGGGGGCAGCATCAGGGTGATGCAGGCGGCCAGGGGGGTCAGGCTGTGCTCGGCCAGGTGTTCGGCCAGGGCGATTTGCGCTGCGGTGACTACCGGCTGGGGGTCCAGCAGCGCGCTCACCGGGCGGGTTTTGGGCACGGATGGCGTGTCCACCTGGCGCAGCACCACGCCCTGCACTTCCTGCCGCCCGAAGGGGACGGTGACCAGATGCCCGCGTCCAACTTGGCCTTGCAGTTCCGCAGGTAGGTGATAGTGAAAAACCCCCGCGATGCGGGGGACGTTTACCGCGATTTCAACATAAACGGTCATGCCGTGTCAGGGGTAGATTGGGTGCTGTGTTCACCGCGGTGCAGGGCAAGCTGCTCGATGCGCAAACCATCCATTTTAATCACGGTCAGGCGCAGGCCATCGCCAATTTCAACGATATCGCCCACTTTGGGCATGCGGTTTAACTTCCCCAGCACATACCCGGCGATGGTGTCGTAGTGTGGATCGGAGAGGGAAAGGCCTAGCTTTTCGTTAACTTCATCCATCAGCGCCAGGCCCTCGATGATGACTTCCCCATCGGGACGCACGAAAATTTCCGGATGTGGCGAGTCGTAGGGGTCGCTGACCTCGCCGACGATCTCTTCCATGATATCTTCCAGCGTCACTACCCCTGCTGTGCCGCCATATTCGTCCAGCACAATGGCGATGTGCTGCCGTCGTTTGCGGAACTCCTGTAGCACGTTAGTGAGGGGGAGAGTCTCTGGAACGAACAAGGCCTCGCTGACCAGCGAGCGCGCCAGGCAGTTGCGCCGCTCCGGGTCCTGACGGGCGCGCAGCAGGTCGCGAATGTGGACGATGCCGAGGATGTGATCGAGGTCGTTTTCGTAGACCGGGAACTTGCTGAAGGCGCTGCCAATCGCCAGTGAGATGCTCTCCTCCAGGGTGGTGTCGGCCTCCAGGGCGACGATTTCGGTGCGCGGGTTCATCACCTGACGCACCAGGGTGTTGCCGAAATCGAAGATGGCGTGAAGCATCTCGCGCTCGGGGATCTCAATAATGCCGTCTTCCTCCGATTCGGTGACGATCTGTTTAAGCTCATCCACGGTGTACATCACCGAGTGTTCCCCCACTGCCTCCAGGCCAAACAGCTTCAGTGTGTGCCGCGTGGCCCAGTCCAGGATGTTGACGAACCACTTGAAGGTGACGCTGAAGACGTGCATGGGCGGCGCCAGCAGCAGGGCAAAGCGCTCCGGCATGTGCAGCGCGGCCACTTTGGGGACCTGCTCTCCCAGGATGACGTGCAGGCTGGTGACGATGGTGAGCGAGAGAACCAGTGGGAGGATGGTCAGCAGCGGTTCAAGCGAAGCGAAGGTTGGAGTGAGCGAGAGGTTGTGGAAATAGGGGGAGAGCAAAACTTCGAAGGTGTTCTCGCCCACCGCACCCAACGCCAGGCTGACGATGGTGATACCCAATTGCGCGGCAGCGATCAGGCGATCGCGCTCGGCGGGGCTGTCCAGCCAACGTTTGACTATTTTGCCGGAACGGCTCCCCTCAACGGCCATCAGCTCGAGGCGTGAGCGCCGCGAGGCCACGGCGGCGAATTCCACGGAGACGAAGAACCCGTTGAGCGCCACCAGCACGAGGATCAGCAAAAAATTCCAGATAAACATGAAGAGGTTATTGTCCTTGATGGGAAGCGGATGTGCGCAGAATGATAGCCGCCCCATACCCGACCACGCGGCTGTAATCGCCGCTGGCGTCGCCGGAGGTGGCGTGGTGGAGCACCCGCACTGTGTCGGCGCCGAGCGCTCGCGCGGCCCAGAGCGTGGCGGCAATGGCGCCGCGGCCGCAGGCGAACCCCTTGCCTTCTTCTTCAGCGCGCAGCACGCCCATAGGGTCAAAGGCTTCCACGCGGCGCAGCATCTCCGCATCGAGTTGTTTGGCCTTTTCGTGGGGGTAGAAGTGCGAGAGGTCGCTGCTGGCGACGATCAACGCCGAGCGGCCGCGCAACACCTCTGCCAGGGCTTCGCCCAGGGGCTGGGTCACAGTTGCCTCGGGGTCGCGCACCATCACCGGGAGCAGCTGGAATTCACCCGCCAGTGCGCGCTGCAAAAAAGGAAGCTCAATCTCCAGGGCGTGTTCCTCGTCCTGCCAGATGGGGGTCAGGCCAAAGCCCAGGCGCGCCTGTAAACGTTGGGCCAGCTCTTCAACGGCCTGGTGGTCGATCGGGATGGTGCCCAGGGGAGTGGCGTAGGCGTCGTGGCCGGAGGTGAGCAGCGGGTAGGGGTAGGGATAGTGCATCGGCGAGACCACGGCGACGATCTCCGGTTGCCGCCCGCGGACGGCGGCGAAGGCGTATCCAGCTACCGGGCCGGAGTAAACGTGTCCGGCGTGGGGGGCGATCAGCGCGATCACCTCGCCGCGCAACTCCGGGATGCTTGCCGCGTCCAGGTAGCCGTCCACGCTGGTGCGGAGGGTGGCCGGGTCGCCAGGATACCAGCGTCCGGCAAGAGGAGAAGGGCGCACGTTGTTCATGTCAGAGAAGATCACAGGAGCAGGGAAGAAGATTCATCCATCAGTGGTTATGGAGTTCCTTGCCCTGATTTTAGCATATGCGCCGCGTCTTGACAGCGTATGGGGGGCGTGATAAGCTTGCGCCCGAAATTTGGGCGGCTGGTTTGCGTCTACAGCAAGCGGCCATGCCTGCGTCCATCGTTGCCCGCCGAGCAAGTTCTCGAAGAGCAACCAATCTACTGTTTTATGGAGTTAGTTGAAAAATGGAAGAACGTATTGTTGGAACCGTCCGCTGGTTTAACAACCGCAAGGGCTATGGATTCATTGGCCGGGAAGGCGGAGACGATGTGTTTGTGCATTACACCGCCATCCGCATGGAGGGCTTTCGCCGATTGGATGAAGGCCAGAGTGTGGAGTTTTCCATCGAAGAAGGGCCGAGGGGCATCCAGGCTGCCGACGTGGTTCCTTTGTAAGCCTGCAAACTTGTCTTAACGTCAAGGCCGCCCACACTGGGCGGCTTTGGTTTTTAAGGTGCTTTAAATTATGTTAAAATGGCTTCGTTATGGTTGTATCTCCTTAAAGTACGTTGACGGGATCTCATTCATTTTCATTTCTGGATCAGGATTTTATTATTGTATGTGGAGAGTACTTTTATGAGAAGTGCAGACCTTTATGAGCGAGGGCAAGGCTTCATGGAATACGGGATGCTGATCGTTCTGGTGGTTATCGTGGTGATGCTCCTGCTCAAGGTGTATGGAGGCTCTGTGGGCAACTTGTTTAGCAACGTGGTTGCCTCGGTTTGAGCGTTGTCCTTTATCGTGAGATCAGGGGGTGATGGATGTTGGCGCGCGGGTGCCCAACGCTGCGGACGCAGTTCCCGTTTTCGGAGCCAGAGATCGGCCCCACCATGCCGGGGAACCCTTCCACCGCGTACAAGGCGTCTCGAACGGCGAGCGGATCAATGGGCCGCGAGCCATCTTCGTTTTGAACGGCGGACAGAGCAGCCGCCTTCACTAATGCGAAAATATTCGCAAGGGTTTTTTAATCCACCGTCAGCGTCTTGCTCAGGTTGCGGGGGAAATCCGGGTCGAAGCCGCGCGCCAGGCTGATGCGGTAGGAGAGCAGTTGCAGCGGCAGGACGCTGAGGATGGCATCCACATAGGGGAGCATGGCCGCGGGCGCGTCCACCGTGGGGATGACGATCAGGTCATCGGCGTTGGCGCGCAGGCGGGGGTCCTCCTCGCCGATGGCGATGGCGCGCCCGCCGCGGCAGGTCACCTCGTTGATGCCGCTGATGATCAGGGGTACGTCCTGCGGCCCGGCCACGAAGATCACCGGGTAGCCGTCGGTGACCGCCGAGAGCGGCCCGTGCTTGAACTCGGTGGAGAGCATCCCCTCGCAGTGGGCGTAGGTGATCTCCTTGAGTTTCAGCGCCCCCTCCAGGGCGATGGGGTAAGTCAGCCCGTAGCCCAGGG
>WFTY01000123.1 GCA_015485245.1 Anaerolineales bacterium
CCTGGAGCTATGGAATGGGTTTTGGAAAAGAACCTGCCCTCGCACCCAGCGGGGGCAGGTTCTTTTCCAAAACCCATTCCATAGCTCCAGGCAGGCCCAAAAAGGTTGTTGCGCACAGAGAACGGTGACGCCTGCCTGACAGGTTTTCTCAGCCTCTGTCACATTATAACCTGCACCCTTTGTGTCTGATTACATCCATCACACCCCCTTTGTGATCTAAGTCACTATTAAAGCGACGACAAGTACACTATTATACGTTATAGATATGCGATTATGCGAATACATACACAAACTTGGAGAAGTTCGTCATGAACGACTTGCGCAGTGAGATCCACCGTCTGCACGCCGAAATCTGCAGCGGCCTGGCCGACCCAACCCGCATTCTGATCCTCTACACCCTGCATCAGAAGCCGCACAACGTTAGCGAGTTGGCTGAGGCGCTGGCCGTGCCCCAGCCCACTGTTTCACGACACCTCAAAGTGTTGCGAGAGCGGCGCATGGTGAACGCCAATCGGGCGGGACAGGCAGTGTATTACTCCCTGACCGACAAGCGCGTGATCGAAGCCCTCGATCTGCTACGCGCTGTACTGGCCAGCAATTTGCAAGGACAAAGCGAGCTGGCCGAATCTGTTCAACAAGCCACACATTAACAAACAACAAGGAGCACAAGCATGAAAACGTTTCTCATTCTCGGCGCCGGAACCGGCGGGACAATGGTAGCCAATAAAATGGCGCAGGCCCTCGACCCCAACGAGTGGCGCATCGTCATCATTGACCGAGACGAAACCCACTACTACCAACCAGGGTTCCTCTTCATCCCCTTTGGGATCTACTCCGCCGCCGATGTAGTCAAGCCCAAGAGAAACTTCTTGCCCCCACAGGTGGAAGTGATTTTCTCGGATATCGAGCTGATCGAGCCGGAAAAGAATCGCGTCAAACTGGGCAGAGCCAAGAAGACCATCAACTACGATTACCTGGTCATCGCCACCGGCAGCCACATTCATCCCGAAGAAACCCCCGGCCTGACTGACGAGGCCGCCTGGATGAAAAACATCTTTCCCTTCTACACCCTGGAAGGGGCGAGCAAGCTGGCGAATTTCCTGAAATACTGGAAAGGTGGACGGCTGGTGCTCAACATCGCCGAGATGCCGATCAAATGCCCGGTAGCGCCGCTGGAGTTTCTCTTCCTCTCCGACTGGTTCTTCCACGAGCGCAACATCCGCGACGATGTGGAGATCGTCTTCGCCACCCCGTTGCCCGGCGCGTTCACCAAACCGCGCGCATCCGCCATCCTGGGGGGGATGCTGGAGGACAAGGGCATCTACCTGGAGCCGGATTTCAACATCATGGAAGTGGATACCACCAAGCAGGTGATCCGCTCCTACGACGAGCGCGAGATCGCCTACGACCTACTGGTGACTATCCCCACCAACATGGGCGCAGAGGTGATTGGCAACTCCGGCATGGGCGATGAACTCAACTTCGTACCCACCAACAAATACACCCTGCAAACCGAAAAATGGGAAAACGTGTGGATCATCGGCGATGCGGGTAACGTGCCAGCTTCCAAGGCCGGTTCGGTGGCGCACTTCATGCTCGACGTAGTCATTGAGAACATCCTGCGCCACATGGAAGGGCTGGAGCCGCTGCCCAAGTTCGACGGCCACGCCAACTGCTACATCGAATCCGGCTTCGACAAGGGCGTGTTGATCGACTTCAACTACGAGGTTGAACCGCTGCCCGGCAAATACCCGCTGCCTGGTTTCGGCCCCTTCTCGCTCTTGCAAGAATCCCACGCCAATCACTGGGGCAAGATGATGTTCCGCTGGATGTACTGGAACATTCTGCTCAAAGGTGGCGAGATGCCTTTTGAATCTCAAATGAGCATGGCCGGTAAGTGGGCCTAGGAGGCAACCATGTCTGCAGCCCCAATCACGCAAGACCAATTCAACCTGCTGATGGAGCGCCTCGACCGCATTGAAGACCATCTCAGCGAACAGCGCCGCCGCCAGGAAGAGCTTGACGAACTCAAGCGCGACCTGATCCCAATCGCCAATCAAATGGTCAAAATCTCGATTGACGAGCTGGCCGAAATCGGTTATGAATTCAAACTGGAGGATTTGCTCTTCCTGCTCAAACGTCTGCTGCGCGATACCAACCTGCTGCTCAAAGGTCTGGATCAGCTGGAGTCGATGATGGGACTGGGCGAAGAGATGAATCGCCTGATGAAGCCCATGTTCAACACCGCGGTGGAGGAGCTAGATCGCCTGGAGCGCGAGGGTTACTTCGCCTTCGCCCGTGAAGGGTGGCGCATCATCGAGCGCGTGGTCACCGAATTCAGCGAAGAAGATGTGCGCGCCCTGGCTGATAACGTGGTCACCATCCTGACCACTGTACGCAACATGACCCAACCCGACATCATGGCACTGGCCAACCAGAGCGTGGACGCGCTGCGCGAGGCCGGCGAAGATGTCGAGAGCATCACCACCTGGAAACTCCTCAAAGAACTTGGATCCCCGCAGGTGCGCCGCGGCATGGTCCGCATGCTCAACCTGCTCAAAGCTATGGGCGAGAGTCCAACCAATATTTCACCAAACTAACCTGAAAGGAGCACCGTGATGAGCGCTATACTCGAAACCGTTACCTTCAATGACGAGGGCTTCCTGACCGACCCGAACGCCTGGTCGCGCGAACTGGCCGAGGCCATCGCCGCCCAGGAAGGCATCGAGCTGACCGAAAAGCACTGGGAGATCATCGAATTCTGCCGCCAAAAAGGCCTGGAAAGCGGCGCCGCCCCCACTCTGCGGCAGATCACCAAGGGCACGGGCATCAGCACTAAGGAACTGTTCTCTCTCTTCCCCAAAGGCCCGGCCAAGAAAGTGGCCAAGATCGCCGGCCTGGGCAAGCCTGAAGGCTGCGTGTGACCACATTGAAGCAACCTCCCGCGAGTTTGAACCCCGCGGGAGGTTCACAGGATTAACACAAAAGGAGAACCGCAATGTCCGAAGAAAACCGCAAAATCGCTTTTATCTGCTCCAAAGGTGACCTGGACATGGCCTATCCGGCGCTGATTATGGGCTGGGCTGCGCTGGGCAACGGCATCGACGTGACGATCTTCTTCACCTTTTGGGGACTGGACCTGGTCACGGAGAAACGTGTGGACAAGCTGGAGCTCGCTCCGGTTGCCAACACCAGTTTCAAGTTCAGCCTGATGGGGTTGCCAACCGGCAACCTGGGCATCCCCAACATCATGGGGATCATCCCCGGCATGACCGCCTTCGCCAGCTGGTTTATGAAGAAGAAAATCGAATCGCTGGACGTGCCGCCGGTGCGCGAGTATCTGGAAATGCTGCACGACGCCGGCGCTCACATGTACGGCTGCAAGATGACCGTGGACATGTTCGGCCTGAAAGAGGATGACTTCCTCCCCGTGCTGGACGGCGTAGTCACGGCGGGCGATTTCATGGACATGACCGAAGGCGCGCAGATCATCTTTATCTAAATCTAAAAACCTATCCAAGAATTGCGCCATCGGTTGAGTTTATCGAAAACCGGCGCTGGTTTCGAGAGCCTCAACCTGCACCTTTCTGAATTTGCGGATAGATACTCATCCCAGCGCCTCTATCAACCACACCCCCATATTACAGAAAGCCCCACCCGAGCGGTTGGGGCTTTTTGTTGTCATCCAGCGGGCGGTCAAAGCATCACAGGCACGTTACCCCTCATCCAACTCGCCTCCGGCCTGACCGCTGGCGATATGGTACTCGCTGGGGTTTTCGCCTTCAGCGAAACCGGCCAACACAAAGACCGCGTTCGTCACCGTTGTGCCTGGGTTGCGCCATTGATGCTTCAGACGCGCAGCAAACAGCAAGCTATCGCCCGGCTCCAGTGTGAAGACCTGATTCTCCACCTGATATTCCAGCAAACCCCGCAGACAAAGGACAAACTCATGCCCGGTGTGCGCCATAGAAAAACGCCCGCTGTTCGCACCGCTCTCCAGGGTGAGCATAAAAGGCTCCACGCGCCCGGAAAACCACTCTCCCCCCAACCCCTCCCACAAACCACGGTGGAAGGAGACGCGCGTGCGCTCGCTCCCCTTGATGAACACCACATCTTTTTGACTCGTCTCGGTGCGGAAAAAAGCGGTAATGGGAACTTCCAGCGCCTCGGCCAGTTTATATAGCGTGCTCACTGAGGGCGAGGATTTGCTGCGCTCGATAGTGCTCAACGCGTTCGCCGAAAGCCCACTCATGCGCGCCAGTTCACGCATCGAAAGATTGCGTTCTTGCCGCAGCTCACGCAGGCGTTTTCCAATTTCAACAGAGATTGCATCGTGCTCAAACAGTTCCATGCCCCAGCCTCTTCATCATGTCCACACCTGCACCCGTCGGGCTATACCGAAATCAATCCAGTGCGAATAGCAAACTTGACCAGCTCGGTCGCTGAATGCAGGTTGAGTTTA
>WFTY01000124.1 GCA_015485245.1 Anaerolineales bacterium
CATGTGCAGAGCGTGAAACTCCTGGCGAAAACCACCGGGGTTGTAGAGCGCCGACTGCCACCAGCGCGCCAGTAGCAGGCTGCTCAGTATTCCCAGGATCAAGATAGCGACGAGAAAACCCGTCAGCCAGCGGGCCAATGCCGGCAGAGCCGCCTTGAACTCGCCCATATCCACCATCGCCCCCTGGGAGGCGGCAAACTCGACGATCTGACTCAGGGCCTGCTGCCAGAACCGCGCTGGATCACCCAGACTCAGGTAGATGATCGTCAACGCGATAAACCCCAGGATCGCAGCAGCGTTGAGCGTTTTGGGCCAGGAGATGGTGCTTCTCAACACCAATGCCAATAACCAGACTGGCAACCACATGGCCAGGCTCAATATCCAGCCCAGTACAGGACGACCCTGGATCAGCATCATAAACAGGCTGACGATCAAGGTGGCCGATGCCACGATCACAAAACCCTGTTTGGCGCCGTGGCGCAGCGTTACCAAAGCAACCGCAGCGCCGCTGACCACACCTAAAAAGCTGAATATGGGGAAGATGGAGAGCAAGCCAAACGCCACGGCGACCAATATGGCTTGACTGGGGCCTCGCATGATAAAGCGAGCTAATGCCTGCATTTGCGCCTCACTCTCCCGAAAAACTCTCTTCCCTCTACCCCGCTTTCAGACCCGCTCGGCGCGGGCCATCACCACCGCTTAGTGGTGATGAGCGTCGCAATAGGGCAGCAGGGCCAGATAACGCGCGCGCTTGATGGCGGTGGCCAACTGGCGCTGATATTTGGCCTTGGTGCCGGTGAGGCGGCTGGGAACGATCTTGCCGGTTTCGGTGATGTATGACTTCAAGGTGTTCAGATCTTTGTAATCGATCTCTTTAACGCCTTCCGCGGTGAAGCGGCAAAACTTACGACGACGAAAATAACGTGCCATTTTGATATCTCCTGATTCTTAAACTTTAAGAATTCAATTCGCTAATGATTCAGATCCAGCTTCGGCTTGAAGACTCTGGGCATGCAACACCAGGAGTGACCGCCCCTGGCGATGGTCTGCGCGAGCAATAAAGCCACTGACTTTAACTTGCTGCCCCTTGCAGAGTTTCTCTGCTTCTCTCTTCAGCGCTTCCCCCGAACAGATCACGATAATGCGGCAGTAAGCTTCGCGCTCCATCCCTGCCTCCAATTGTCTCGATCGATGTTCCAGCGTAAAACGCGAAAGGGGAATGCCTGCTGGGCTATATCTCGTTTCCGGCGCCTTGTGGACAGTGCCACTCAACACCAGATGATTCTCCGCTGACGTGGCTTAAGCCTCTGGCGCGCTGGCTGCCGGGGCGGCATCGCTGGAAGTTTCCACAGGGCGCGGCGCGCGCTGCTCTTCTTCCTTGCTCTTGGCCAGCAGGGATGGCTCGGTGATCGCCTCGTCACGACGAATGATCATGTTGCGGATCACAGCGTCATTGAAACGGAAGAGGCTCTCCAGCTCGTCCAGGGCGGGCTGGGTGCACTCAATGTTCATCAGCACATAGTGAGCCTTGTGAGCCTTAGCGATGGGATAGGCAAGTTGGCGACGGCCCCAATCTTCCAGACGGTGGACGGTTCCGCCATCGTTTTCAACAATTGAACGATAGCGCTCAATCATTGCAGGTACTTGTTCGCTTTGGTCCGGGTGGACCAGGAATACTACTTCGTAATGTCTCATTAAAGTGACACTCCTTACGGTTTAAAACAGTCTTCCGCCCCATGCGGTAAGACAAGGAGAAGCCTCCACCAAAGTAGAGGCAGCGCGCGATTCTATAGGAAACCCGACCAGAATTCAATGAATTGACGGATTATGTGTAAGTGCGCTGGCGGACAGCTTCGAACAAGGTAATACCGGTGGCTACCGATACATTGAGGCTCTCCACCGTGCCGGCCATGGGGATTTTGATCAAGGTGTCGCAATGTTCGCGAGTCAGGCGCCGCAGCCCCTTCTCCTCCGCCCCCATGACAATGGCTAGCGAGCCGCTCAAATCGGCTTCATAAAGCGTGGTTTGCGCCTCGCCCGCCGTGCCCACCAGCCACACCCCCAGCTCTTGCAGCTCCCGCAGCGTACGCGCCAGGTTGGTAACGCGATAGAAAGGCACGCTCTCGGCCGCCCCGCAGGCCACCTTGCGAACGACCGGGGTCAGACCCACGGCTTTATCCTTCGGTACGATCACGGCGTCAACGCCCGCCGCGTCGGCCGAACGCAGACAGGCCCCAAGATTATGGGGATCGGTCACGCCATCGAGAATGAGCAGCAAGGCTGGTTTGTTCAGCGACTGAACCAGACTGACGATATCCTGAGCCGGCGCCACCGAAGGCGCGGACTCCTGCAACCGGGCTACTACCCCTTGATGACGCCCACCCTGGGATAGCTGGTCGAGTTCGTCGGTAGCGACTCGCCGGATGCTGACACCGCGCTCCCTCGCCTTGTTCAGCAGCGCGGCGACACGGGCATTGGGACGGTGGCCATCGGCAACCATGAGTTCCCCCAGCTTGCGACCCTGCTTGAGGGCCGCGGTCACGGCGTGAATGCCGTAAATAACGTCAGACATTACTTCCGTTTTCTCCGCCGGCGCTTCTTCTTTTTGGCCTCACCGTCACCGCTCTGCTCAACGCTCTTTTTCTTAGCAGGCGCGTTGCTGGAACCTCTTCCTTGCCCGGATTGATCCGCCTTCTTTTTCGACGATTTTGAGCGACTGCGGGAACGCCGTTTCTTGCTCTTCTTTGCTTTTTTCTTGGTGGACTCGGGTTGATAGGGCTCATCACCCTCTTCGCCACCGAAGACCAGATCGAAATCGATCCGCTTGCGCTCCAGATCGACCCTCGCCACCCTGACTCGTACCTGGTCTGCCA
>WFTY01000125.1 GCA_015485245.1 Anaerolineales bacterium
ACCGAGGAAGAGATCGAGACTGCCAAGGATGTGTATTATCAGATGGCAGGCTGGGACGAGAACGGCGTGCCCGGAGCGGAGAAGTTGCGTCAGTTGGGCCTGGAGTGGGTGAAGATTTGATCACGGAGACACAGCGCGCGCGGAGATGACTTTTGTGTTACAGGGTAAATCTCCATATAGAAACACTCCGTGCTCTCCGTGTCTCTGTGGTAAACATCATCGGAGGTAAGTATGCGCATCATCGTTCTAGGCGGCGCGGGCAAGATGGGCTGCATCGCGGTGCAGGCCCTGTGCGGCGATCCCCGCGCGGATGAAGTCGTCATCGCCGATTACAATCTGGATAACGCCCGCGTGGTGGCCGACTACTTGCAAAGCCCCAAACTCACGATCGAGTTCGCCGATATTAATGAGCACGCCCGTTTGGTGGAGGTGCTTCAGGGGGCGGATGCCTGCCTGAACGCCACGGTGTATTACACCAACCTGCAAATCATGGAAGCCTGCCTGGAAGCCGGCGTGCATTACACCGACATGGGCGGGCTGTTCCACACCACGCGCAAGCAATTGAAGCTCAACGAGCGCTTCGCTGAGCGCGGCATCAGCGCGGTGCTGGGGATGGGCTCCGCCCCCGGCGTGCCCAACATCCAGGCGCGCTACGCCGCCGATCGGTTGGATACGATTGAATACATCCGCATCTACGACGGCATTAAGCCGCCCCCGCCGGAGGATATGCGCTTCACCTACGCCGTGCCCACCATCCTCGATGAAATGACCCTGGAGCCGATGGTCTACCGCGATGGCGAGTTCGTGGCCGAGGAGCCGCTCACCGGCTTTGAGGATTACTGGTTCTCGCCGCCGCTTGGCCCGCTGCCGATGCACTATTCGCTGCACTCCGAGGTGGCGACCATCCCGCTCTCTTTTCAGGAAAAGGGCGTGAAGGAGTGCTTCTTCAAGATCAACTATTGGGGCATGGCGAAGCAGACGGTGGAGAAGGTCAAGGTGCTGGCGGATTTCGGCTTTGATAGCGAAGAGCCTGTGGAGGTCAAAGGGGTTAGGATCGCCCCTAAAGACTTGATGATCGTCATGATGGGGAAATTTGTCCCGCCTATCGAGGCTTTTCTTGCCCCCCCGAAGAACCAGCCCCCCGATTGGGTCAAAGAAATCGTCACCGAGGTCAGGGGGACGAAGGACGGCGTGGAGGTCACTTACCGCCTGGGCACCCTGACCGTCAAAGGCGCGCTGCCCACCGGCACCGCCCCCGCTATCGGGGCCATCTGGCAGGCGGAGGGGCGCGTCGCCCCCGGCGTGCATCCCCCTGAGCTGGCGCTGGAGCCGGAGCCGTTTTTCAAGGAGCTGGAAGCCCACGATATTGTGACCCGTGTGACGGTGACGAAACCGGCGACGGCGTGAGGTGGACGACAGACCACGGACGGCAGACCACAGACGACAGACCGCGGTCCGTCGTCCGCCGTCCGCCGTCCAAATCAGGAGTAACCATGAACGTTCTTCAAAACTACATCAACGGCCGCTGGGTGGAGGTGGAGGGCGAGCGCCTGGCGGTGCACAACCCGGCCACCAATGAAGTGTTGGCGCAGGTGCCGCTCTCCGACGCCGGACAGGTGGCTCAGGCCGCCAACGCCGCCGCGGCCGCCTTCGAGGGCTGGCGGCGCGTTCCCGCGGTGGAACGGATTCAATATCTTTTTGAGTTGAAGAACCTGATGGAGATCGCCTTTGATGACCTGGCGCGCACCATCACGCTGGAAAACGGCAAGACGCTGGCGGAATCCAGGGGCGAATTGCACCGGGCGATCGAAAACGTCGAGGTGGCCTGCGGTATCCCCACGTTGATGCAGGGGGATTTCTCCGAGGACATCGCCGTGGGGATTGACGAGTATCTGATCCGTCAGCCGGTCGGCGTGGCTGCGGTGATCGCCCCGTTCAACTTTCCGGGGATGATCTCCTTCTGGTTTCTGCCGTATGCCCTGGCGACCGGCAACACGGTGGTGATCAAGCCTTCGGAGCGCTGCCCGCTGACCATGCAGCAGGTGTTCGCTTTGCTGGATGAGCTGAACCTGCCGCCTGGGGTGGTCAACCTGGTCAACGGCGGGCCGGTGGCGGTGAACGCCATCCTGGATCATCCGGCCATCGCCGCGGTCAGCTTCGTGGGCTCGACGCCGGTGGCGCGGCACATCTACAGCCGCGGAGCGGCTAACGGCAAGCGTGTTCAGGCGCAGGGTGGAGCGAAGAACCCGCTGGTAGTGATGCCCGACGCCGATATGGCGATGACCACCCGCATTGTAGCCGATAGCGCTTTTGGCAATGCCGGGCAGCGCTGCCTGGCCGCTTCCACGGTCATTGTGGTCGGCGAGGCGCGGCAGACTTTCCCGCAGGCCATCGCCGAGGCCGCCGCCCAGCGCGTGGTGGGTTTTGGCCTGGATGAAGGCGTCACCATGGGGCCGGTGATCACCCCGCAGAGCAAGGAACGCATCCAGGGGCTGATCGAAAAGGGATTGGCCGACGGGGCGCAATTGCTGCTTGACGGCCGTCGCGCGGAGGTGCCGGGCTACCCGCGCGGCAACTTTATCAAACCGACCATCTTGCTGGATTTGCCGCCGGAAAGCGAGGTGGCGCGTACCGAGATCTTCGGCCCGGTGCTCACCCTGCTGCGGGTAGAGACGCTGGATGAGGCCATCGCCCTGGTCAACGGCGGGGACTACGGCAATATGGCCTGCCTGTTCACCGAGAGCGGCGCGGCGGCGCGCCAGTTTCGCTATGAAGCCCAGGCGGGCAACATCGGCGTCAATATCGGGGTGGCGGCGCCGATGGCTTTCTTCCCTTTCAGCGGTTGGAAAGACAGTTTCTTCGGCACACTTCACGGCCAGAGCCGTCACGCTGTGGAGTTCTATACCCAGACCAAGGTGGTGGTCGAGCGTTGGCACAGGGACTGGTCGCGGCAGTTTTGAGCGATTTGTTACAATGGGGAGCGTCGTATTCATTGTTCCGCGAAAGGTGTCTCTATGTCTTACCTCTCTGATCTGGAATGCTTGCAATGCCGTCGATCCTTCGATCCAACCACACTGCAAACCTTTTGCCCGGATTGCTCCGCGCCGCTGATGCCGCGTTACGATCTGGCGCGCGCCCGCGGTGCGCTCGACCGCGACGAGGTGGCCTGCCGCCCGCGGGGAATGTGGCGCTGGCGCGAGTTGATGCCCGTGTTGGATGCGAACAACATCGTCACCCTGGGGGAGGGGGATACGCCGCTCTTGCGCCTCGCCAACCTGGGCGCCCGGCTGGGTTTATCCAACCTGTTTGTCAAGGATGAATCCGTCAACCCCACGGGAACGTTTAAAGCGCGCGGCCTTTCAGCAGCAGTCTCCAAGGCCAAAGAGCTGGGCGTGACCAAAGTCATCATCCCCACAGCGGGCAACGCTGGCGGGGCGATGGCGGCTTACGCTGCCCGCGGGGGAATGCAGGCCAGCGTGTTCATGCCGCGGGATACGCCCTGGCCGAATATGTACGAGTGTCGCGTGGCCGGGGCGGAGGTCACGCTGGTGGAGGGCGTGATCAGCGATGCCGGGCGGCTGGCGGGCGAGAAGGCCCGCGCCGAGGGCTGGTTCAGCGTCTCGACGTTCAAGGAGCCCTACCGCGTGGAGGGGAAAAAGACGATGGGGTACGAGCTGGCGCAGGATTTCGGTTGGACGCTGCCCGATGTGATTCTTTACCCCACGGGTGGGGGCACCGGACTGGTGGGGATGTGGAAGGCGTTTGCCGAGCTGGATGCCCTGGGCTGGCTGGAGACGAGCGCCCGACCGCGTATGGTGGCGGTGCAGGCGGCGGGCTGTGCGCCGGTGGTGGATGCCTTTCACACCGGGGCGGAATCCTGCACCTTTTGGGAAGGCGCGCGCACCGCGGCCTCGGGACTGCGCGTCCCCAAAAGCTTTGCCGATCGCATCATCCTGTCCGATTTGCGCGCCAGCGGCGGCACGGCGGTGGCCGTCACGGACGAGGATATCGCCGCCGCGCAGGCGGAGCTGGCGCGCGCCGAGGGGCTCTTTGCTGCTCCGGAGGGGGCGGCCACTTTGGCGGGGCTGCACAAACTGTTCGCCGAGGGCTGGGTGAATCCAGATGAGCGCGTGGTGCTGTTCAACACCGGGACAGGGTTGAAGTACATTCCGCAGCGAAGCGCTGCCTGAGGCGATAAATTTGCGAGCCTGCGCGCCCGCCGGTAGCTGTTACGAACTTCGTATAAAGTCGCTTCGTCGGGTATAATGAAGTTGCTTGCCCGTCTTTCGGTCGCGAGCAACTGGGGCGCGTGAGCGTTTTCCCTGATGAGCCGGAACCTGCGCCAAGGAAAAATAAAGAATCATGTCGCTTCCCCTGGTGGTAATAGGCGAACGAGATCCCTTCATGCGACGGACGCTGGAGAAAGTCCTCCAGCCGCATTACAATGTCCTCTTCGCTGACAACGGCGATGAACTCATCCGGCTGGTGAAGGAACACCATCCGCGAGTAGTCATCCTGGAGATATTGCTCCCCGGCAGGGATGGCATTCAAACCTGTCGGGCTCTCAAGGAAGACCCCCAGACAGCACATATCCCCATCTTGTTCTTCACGTATTTGAACGCCGAAGCTCGTGCCCGTCAGGCCGGAGCGGAGGCGTTTTTGCTCAAACCGGTGGAAGCCGAGTTGCTGCTCAAAACCCTGGCCTCACTATAATCATCATCTCTCCGGAGAGGAATTATGAAGCGCCTGCCTACTCATATCCCCAACCTTGATGTCATCCTGCACGGCGGTTTGCCCGCTAACAGCACAATATTGCTCAGCGGTGCCCCAGGTACGGGGAAGACCGTGCTTGCCAACCAGATCGTCTACGCCAATGCCGGCCAGACGAACAAGGCGTTGTTCGTCTCCACAGCATCCGAACCACAGGCGCGCTTGCTGCAATATCTGCAGGGGTTTGCCTTCTTTGATGTGAACAAAGTGGGCTCGGTAGTGGTTTACGAAGACCTGGGGCCGCAATTGCTCTCGGGCGATGGCGCCGCCGCCTTGACCCGCCTGGAAGAGCTTCTGCTCCAGTTGCGCCCGGCCTTTCTGGTGATTGACAGCTATCGGGCGTTGCGCGATTTGAGCACCGATGCACAGGCCGCCCGCCGCAGCCTCTTTCGTCTGGGGGCGGCGCTGGCTACCCTGCCTTGCACGGCCTTGTTGGTGGGGGAATACGACCCGGATCGTATCTCTCATGTGCTGGAGGCCACGATTGTTGATGGTATCATCGGCCTGCACGCGCGCCATAACACGGCCAGCGATCAGCGCACATTGCGGGTGTACAAGCTGCGCGGCAGCGCTTACCGCTCTGGTGAGCACAGCTTTTCTATCTCCGATCAGGGGATTACCGTGTACCCGCGCTTTGCTGCGCCGGATATCCACCACACCTACCAGGCCAGCCAGCAGCGCGTGCCCACCGGGATTCCCGGGCTGGACGACCAGCTATTGCCCGGCGGCTTACTGCGCGGCACGACCACGCTGGTAGCTGGCGATCCTGGCGTGGGCAAGACTGTCACCGCGCTTCACTTCTTGCTCAACGGCGTTCGCCAGGGGGAGGCCGGAGTGTACATCTCTTTTCAAGAGGACCCCAGCCAGTTATCTCAGATCGCGGCCAATTTTGGTTTCGATCTCCCTGCTTTGGAGGCCAGCGGCCGCCTGGCGATGTTCTACCGCTCGCCGGTGGAGCTGAACGTGGATGAACATGCCTTCCATGCGACGCAGTTGCTGGAGCGGATTGGGGCGCAGCGTGTGGTGATCGACAGCGTGGGAGACCTGGAATCCGGGCTGCGCGAAGACCCGGAACGCTACTTCAACTTCATCTACGCGCTGGTGCAATGGATGAAAAATCATGACATCACCGTCATGTTGACCGCTGAGATGGGGCAATTGTTTTCCAACGAATTGACGCTCACCGGCCGCGGCGTCAGTCACATTGCTGATACAATCATTATGCTGCGTTATACCGAGCTTGACGGGGAAATCCGCCGTGCTCTCACCGTGCTGAGCGCTCGCGGCAGCGAGCACGGCAAGCAGGTGCGCGAGTACCTGATCTCAGAAGCGGAGGGGCCACGCATCGGCGCACCATTGCGCAGCGCGTATTCCATCATGTTCCCCACCGCGCGCCTCTCGGAGGGATAGTTGCACAGCCTGGCGTTGATTCTGCCATGAAAATGCATCAGCCCGAAGATCGTATTTATGAGCTTTCTCGCCTGACGCTCAACCTGGGGCGCACGTTGGATCTCGACCAGGAGTGCGCCGTGTTCTTCGCCTGGCTGGAGGAGCTTTGCGAACCGGAGATGGCCGCGCTGTTTCTGGCAGACGAGGCGCAGCATGAACTTCGGCTGATGCAGGCTCGCGGCATCGCCGTGCTCAAGGGGATGCGCATGCCCCTGGGCGTGGATCCCTGGGGGTGGCTGGCTGCTCAGGGGGCGAAGATCCCTGCTGAGGGTGTTGCCCCTCGTCTGGCGTTGCCGATTTTATTGGAAGAGCGCGTCCTCGGTTTACTCTGCATGGTCAGCCGGACCCCGGAAGGTAGCCGCGAAATGGAGCAGAGCGTGCTCGAACTGGCGCTTTCCTACCTGGCCCCTGTGGTGCGCAACATCCAGCGCTATCAGCAGATGGAATCGCTGGTGGCCGAACGCACCGCTGCGCTGGCTGAGAGCGAGGCGCGCTATCGTGACCTGGTTGAGTACAGCCGCGATATCATCGGCACGCACGATCTCTCCGGGGTAATCCTCTCGGTCAACGATGCCGCATCTCGACACCTTGGTTATCCACGGGAGGAGTTGATCGGCAAGAATTTGAGGGAATTTCTCTCGCCGGATGCCGCGGATGGATTTGACGATTACCTGCAAGCGATCGCTCGTGACGGCGAAGCGCAGGGGGTGATGAAGATGATCGCCCGGCGCGGTGAGGTGCGTTACTGGGAATATCGTAACAGCCTGCGCGTTCTGGGGATGTCGCAGCCAATTGTGCAGGCCGCGGCGCACGATGTCACCCAGCGGGTGCTGGCCGAGCGGGCTTTGCGCCAGCGCACTGCCGATCTGGAGCTGCTCACTGCGCTCAACGAAGCCTTCAACGCGGGGAAATCTCTGCACGAAATCCTCGGCCAGGCGCGCCGCAAACTGCAACAGACTTTCCGCGCGGCTGCGGTGACCTTTTATCTGCTCGATGAACAGCGAGCGCACGCGATCATTCATCATAAAGCCCAGACGCGTTGGGGGCGTTCATTGCGTAAGAAATATTCCCTGGACGCACTTACGGAATTGCGCCTGAGGCTGGCGGATGCGCCGTTGCACCGGCAGGCTTTGACCTCGCGGCAGGCGACGGTTGTGGATGACGGGCAGCAGATCATCTCGTTTGCGCAGGAAATCGCGCAGCAGCGTGGCTTGCCCGAAAATCTGAAAGCATCCCTGGGGGAATTAATCGCCGATACCCTGCCCGGCCTGGGGCTGGAACAGGTGATCTTTGTCCCTTTGGGCGTTGAAGATGAATGCCTGGGCGCGTTGGCGCTGGCCCTGCAGCGGCGCCTGCCCCCTGATCAGATCGAGCGCCTGGAGCGGATCGCCGCACATCTCACCGTGTTGATCTTGCGCGCTCGCGACCAGGAGAAAATCCGCCAGCACACCATGGATTTGCGCCTGATCCGCGATCTGAACGCGAGCTACAACCGCGGTCAGCCCCTGGATGAGCTGACGAGGCAGTTTGGACAACAGATCATCGCCGATTTTGGCTTGTTGAGCGGGGGGCTTTATCTGCTGGATGCGGAGCGCACCCATCTGGCGTTGGAGTTTTTTCTTACTTCCTCTGGGCTTATTCCCGCTATTGAAAAGATCATCCGCCGCTCCATCCCTGTAGTTCAGTTGCCGCTCTCCCGGGCCAGCTTGCATCGCCGGTTGCTGGAATCCGGGCAGTTGTATACCCTCTTAGATGCGCAGGATGTGAGCGCCCTGTTCGATGAGTATCTGGAGCTGGTGGAGGCGCCGGGAGTCAGGCGAGAAGCAATCCTGCGCTTCCGACCGCACCTGGAGAAGCTGCTGGCCATTGAAGAGCTGGTGTTTTTCCCGTTACGCTACAGCGACGAAACTTTTGGGCTGGCGGCGCTGGCGGCGCGGCGCACCTTTAGCAAGGCCGAACTGGGCCGTCTGCGCACATTGATGGATCAGTTGAGCGTGCTGTTGCGCCGCGCTCGTCTGGAGCACGAGCGCGCTCAACTGCTTGCTGAGCTGGAGCGCCGCCATCGCATGTTGCTTTCGATTTACGAAGTGGGGCGTCATCTGGCTGCTGTTCTGCGCCCGGAAGATATCTTCCGGGTTGTTTTTCGCGAGATTTGCCAGAAACTGTTGCGTTCGCCGCATTTGAACATCGTCCGCTTTGATGAAGCCGACCAGATGATCC
>WFTY01000126.1 GCA_015485245.1 Anaerolineales bacterium
TGCGTTGCTGTTGACGCGCGCCGACCTGCTGCCGCCCGATTTGCCCCACCCCCCGGTGCGCATCGCCGGTTCGGGCGCGGCCACCGATGCACTGGCGCTGCACGATCGTCCTGACCCGCTGACGTTCCGAGCGGCGCGCATTTCCGTGGAGCGCGCTTTGCAACAAGCCGGGATTGAGAGGGCGGACGTGGATTTCTTTGAATTGTTCGATGCCTACTCGGTCTACGCGGCGCTTTCGCTGGAGGCGGCCGGTTTTGCCGCCCGCGGCCAGGGATGGCGCCTGGCGCAGGATGGGAAGATCAGCCTGGATGGAGAACTGCCGATCTCTACTTTTGGTGGATTGAAGGCGCGCGGCAACCCCTGGGGGGCGACGGGCGTTTATCAGGTGGTTGAGGCGGTGTTGCAACTACGCGGTGAGGCGGGTGACAATCAGGTGGCCGATGCTCGCGTTGGACTGGTACAGTGTCTCGGCGGCCCGGCTGCCACCGCCGTCGCTCATGTGCTCACAGCGGTTTAGGGAAAAATGGATAGTTTCTGATAGTTTTTCTGGCTAAACTTAGGCCATAGTTGCCCGCTGAGGGTCGACGTATACCCAAGGGTATCCGAAGGAGTAGCAGATTATGGAAATTTCCCGTCATTGGCGATTGAAGAAACAACGTTATGCGCTGGTTGGTGAGGTGTGTCCCCACTGCGATGCGAAGATCTTCCCCCCGCGGGATGTGTGCCCGGAGTGTGGGGATGAGGCCAAGACCGAGTTTAGCTTCAGTGGGCGCGGGAAAGTGTATTCCTACACCACGTTGCACAACGCTCCCAAAGGGTATGGGGACTTTGTGCCGTACACCGTCGCCCTGGTGAAACTGGAAGAAGGCCCGATGGTCACTGCCCAGCTCACCGACCTCGGCGATCAGCCGGTTGAAATTGGCATGCCTGTTGAGATGGTGACTCGCAAGCTGCGCTCCGAAGGCGATCACGATCGGGGAATGCTGGTGTATAGCTACAAGTTCCGGCCGTTGGAGCTTCATCGCCTGGCTGTCGCGGCAGACTAACCGCCCGAATCGAAAAACCAGCCCACACCGTAGGTGTGGGCTTTTTTCTTGCCTGCCATGCTTTATAATACCGGAACGTGATTGGCTGCGATGCTGCGCTTTAACCATGCTCTTATGAAAGTTCGCTTCACTCCTCTTCGTTTCTTGTTCCTGACTTTGTTTACAGGTGTGATCAGCCTGATCTGGTTGTTGCTCATCCCCGGCGAATCCACCAGGAGCGTGTTGTTGGGGTTCTCGCCTCTGCGCCTGCTTTATCTGGCTGGTATGCTACTGGCGCTTGCCTGGACGGGGGGGATGGCGCTCTGGGCGCTTCGTTCTCCTTCCTGGTTTCAGGCGCTCGCGGGGAAGGTGGGGGCGGCCCTTCAACGTGGGAGAGGCGCTGTTTTGGGGTTCGCTGTCGTGGTGCTCGTTTGCGCTGCGGGCGTGTTTCTGCTAGTCACTGCCTTCACCACCACCGACCGACAGGCCGCCGGCGTGCTGACCCGATTGGCGCCGGGTATTTTCTGGCTCACCGTCATCGCCGGGCAAGCTGCGCTGTATCTATTCCTTCATCGTGACCGTTTTTTGCGCCGCAAGGTTGTGCTTACCTGGGAGGGCGGCGTCTATTTTGTGCTGATACTGGCGATTTCCTTGACGGTTTTTCAGGTGACCAGTTTGCGCGTCATCCATTGGGATGAGTTGCCCGAAGCGGCGTACGGCGTGATTATCGGCCGGCCACACTGGCGGGCGTATTCCAACCGCCTGTTGGGGCCTTACACGGTGTATGTGATTTCGCTGCTTGGGGTTGAATTTGGCAAGGCTTTAGAGATTTTTAACTTTGCTATGATCTGGCTGCAAAATCTGGTGCTGTTCAACTTGGTCTCTCGGAGGGAGAAGTCTCACGGCATTGGCTTTCGCTATGTGGTGTTCTACTCGTTGTTGTTGATCTTTCTTCAGGATTATTTTAGTTACACCTGGGATTATATCGACGCCGTGGTGTTTACGTTCTTTGCTTGGGGAATTTTCCAGAGCAGGGGGCGCGGTTTTTTTGTGTTGCTCTTTCTGGTGGAGCTGCTCAATCGGGAGATTGCTGTTTTGATCTCCTTTTATCTGATTTTGGATGCTTTTGATTTCAATCGTCGGGGGGGCAATGTGCTACCTCGCCTCACCTTCAACA
>WFTY01000127.1 GCA_015485245.1 Anaerolineales bacterium
GGCGAAGGCGCGGCGATGATCCGCACCAAAGGCGAGGCTGGCACCGGCGACGTAGTCGAGGCTGTGCGGCATGCCCGCTCGGTGCTGGGCGAAATCCGCCGCCTGCAAAACATGCCCGAAGAGGAGTTGATGACCTACGCCAAGAACATCGGCGCGCCCTACGAACTGGTCAAAGAGACGCGCGAACTTGGTCGCCTGCCGGTGGTCAACTTCGCCGCCGGCGGCATCGCCACCCCCGCCGACGCCGCGCTGATGATGCAACTTGGCGTGGACGGTGTATTCGTCGGCTCCGGCATCTTCAAATCCGGCGACCCGGCCAAACGCGCTGCGGCCATCGTCAAAGCGGTCACACATTTCAACGACCCCCACATCCTGGCCGAGGTCAGCCGCAACCTGGGCGAGCCAATGGTCGGCCGCCAGATCACCGACATCCCTGAAGAAGAATTGATCGCCCAGCGTGGCTGGTAACGCGGCTGTGAACGGAGGGACGCCGCCCACCAGCGGCGGCCACCGTCCATCGTCAAAAAATCTATGAAAATCGGTGTCTTAGCACTTCAAGGCGATTTTGCCGAGCACATCGCCATATTGCAACGCATTGGCGCGCAAGCCCGCGAAGTACGCCTGCCGGCGCATCTCGACGGGTTGGATGGCTTAATCATCCCCGGCGGCGAATCCACCACCATTGGGAAACTGGCGATGGACTTCGGTTTAATGGAACCGCTGCGCGCCTTCGGGCAGGAACACGCCATCTGGGGCACTTGTGCCGGAGCGATCTTCCTCTCCAAAGACGCCCGCCGTCAACAGCCTTTGCTAGAACTGATGGACATCACCGTGGAACGCAACGCCTTTGGCCGTCAGGTAGACAGCTTCGAGATCGACCTGGAGGTCCCCGCGCTCAGACAGGTTGACCCGCGCCAGAATCCGTATCACGCCATTTTCATCCGCGCTCCGTTGATCGAATCGGTCAGCGGGAGCGCGGAGGTGCTGGCCTCCCTACCGGATGGACGCGTTGTGGCCGCCCGGCAGGGAAAATGGCTGGCGACTTCCTTCCACCCCGAGCTCACCGCCGACGACCGTTTTCACCGCTACTTCCTGGCGCTGGCAGGATCAAACGGCAAGCAATGATCCGCCCCTTTCGCTGGAACGACCTCCCCACGCTGTACCGTTATCGCCACCGCGGCATTTTCCTCAACAGCGCTCTGGCGGCAACGCAAAACTCGCTGATCTCCCTCGCCTGGGCTGCGCGCCTGGTTTCCGGCGAGGCCAGCGCCTGGGTAGCGCGCGCCGGCGACGGCGAACCCACGCTGGTAGGGCGGTGCTTTCAGCCGCGCGGCAGTCACACAGCCCACCTTGCCTTCCTGGCTCCGCGGGAGGCGGCCAATTCCCCCGCTGCCATCCACCTGATTGAACAATTGACCCGACAAGCCGGTCAACGTGGGGCGTTCTCCATCCTGGCCGAAGTTGAAAGCGCCTCACCGCTTTTTCTGGCCCTGCGGCAGGCGGGTTTCCTTCCCTGTGCGAAACAGCGCGCCTGGCGCTGGGGGACACGCTTCCTCTCCTCAACTGCCGGAAACTGGCGATTGATGCGCAGCGAAGACCTGCCCGCCGTCAGCGCCCTGCTACGCGCCATCACCCCAGAACGCCTGATCCACGCCGAGGAAGCCGCGATCAGCGTTTCGCCTGGGCTGGTCTTCATTTCGTCCGCCCGGTTGATGGGCTATGCTGAAGTACAATCCGGGCCGCTGGGGATCTGGCTGCGGCCACACCTGCACCCTGAAACGCAAAACGTGGATGACGCTTTGAGCGATCTGGTAGCCTGCATTCCCGGCAGTCAACGCCGCCCGGTGACAATCTGCGTGCGCTCTTACCAGCCGCAAATTGAGCCTGCGCTGGAAGCGTTGGGAAGCACGCCTCTGACCGAACAGACCGTCCTCATCAAACGCATCGCCATCCGGCAGCGGTTGATCGAGATGCGCAAGCTGCCGCACCTCGAAAATCAGCGCGACGCCGCCGCTCCGCTGGCCCAATCGCGGCAGAGCCGCTATGCCTCGCGTGCCAAAGTGATCGAAAATGCCTGAACTCATGTCCACCCGGATCACCGATGACCTGGATATCTTGCTCAACGTTTTACCGCCGGCCATCGCTCGCGCCATCCGTCAGGCCGGGGATACGGATAACCTGCTCGAGGTGGTCCTCGACCTGGGGCGCGTGCCCACCGCCCGTTTTCTGGGTAACGAAGTGGTGCTCTCCGACACCGAAGTCAGCCGGGCGGAGATTGACTATGTAGAAGCGCGCATCGGCCAGTTTGATGACGACAACCGCGCCGGGTTGGAGCGCACCCTGCACCGCATCTCGGCCATTCGCAACCGCCGGGGTGTGATCGTGGGGCTAACCTGCCGCGTCGGGCGCGCCGTCTACGGCACCACCGATATCATCAAAGACCTGATCGAGAGCAACAAAAGCCTGCTCATCCTCGGCCGACCCGGCGTGGGCAAAACCACCATGCTGCGCGAGGCAGCGCGCATCCTCGCGGAAACGCGCCGCGTGGTAATTGTCGACACATCCAATGAAATCGGCGGCGACGGGGACGTACCCCACCCCGCCGTCGGGCGTGCCCGCCGCATGCAGGTTGCCAAACCGTCGCTGCAACACGAGGTGATGATCGAGGCCGTCGAGAATCACAACCCCGAGGTCATCATCATCGATGAGATCGGGCGCGAGCTGGAAGCCATTGCCGCCCGCACCATCGCTGAGCGCGGCGTGCAGTTGATCGGCACAGCCCACGGCAACACGCTGGAGAACCTGCTGCTCAACCCCACGCTCTCCGATCTGGTGGGAGGCATCGAATCGGTCACCCTCTCCGACGAAGAAGCCCGCCGCCGTGGCACGCAGAAAACCGTGCTGGAACGCCGCTCCCCACCAACTTTTGATGTGCTGATCGAAATCCAGACCCGCGACCGGGTCGCCATCCACCTGGATGTGGCCACCGCGGTGGATGCCTTGTTGCGCGGCTATCCATTGGAGCCGGAGATCCGCTCGCGCGACGAGGACGGCGAAATTCGCATAAAGAAGGGGACGCAACCCCCACCTCAACGCTCAAGCACTGGCGGCATGAAGCGGCGCAACGAGAACGGCTACACCTACGCTGAGCCGCAGCCAGAGCACAAGAGCTTTCAAACCGCAACCGAGGAACAACGGCGCGAGAATCTGCAAACCGCGCGCATCTTCTCCCACGGCGTGGCGCGCAACCGTCTGCGCCAGGCCGCCCGGCAGCTTGGCGTCCCCATTGAACTGGTAACCGACTTGCAACAAGCCGAGATCGTGGTCACCTTGCGACATCACTTTCGCAAACGCAATCAATCCATCGTCGAGGCCGAAGATCGCGGCATTCCCTTGTACGTGCTGCGTTCCGACACGCGCGCCCAGCTGCGTCGTTTTTTAAGCGGAGTCTTCGACCTGGAAAAATCAACCCCCCGCAGCCCCGACGAAGAAGAAACCTTAAAGCTCACCCAGCAGGCGATTCACGCCGTGCTGGCGGGTGAACGATGGGTCGAACTGGCGCCTGCGGCTGCCCACATCCGCCGCCTGCAACACAAGATGGCGCGCCAGGCCAACCTGCTTTCGTACTCCCACGGAAAAGAACCCAATCGCAGGGTGCGCATATACCGCGAGTAACCCGCCTTGTTTGCAGAAAGCCCAGGCCATGTTCATCACTTTTGAAGGCACCGAAGGAAGCGGCAAAACCACGCAGATCAAGCCCCTGGCCGAGTTTTTATCCCTGCGAGGGTACAACGTTTTAACCACTCGCGAGCCGGGCGGCACGCAAATCGGCGATCAGATTCGCGCCATCCTGCTTCAAAAGGAAAACACCGCCATGGAGTGGCGCACCGAGATCTTGCTCTTCCAGGCTTCGCGCGCCCAACTGGTGGAGCAGCTCATCCGCCCCCACCTAAAAAGCGGCGGGGTGGTGCTGTGCGACCGCTACGCCGATTCCACCCTGGCCTATCAGGGCTATGGCTACCAGCGCGATCTACAAGCGCTGCGTGAAATCATCCACTTTGCCACCCGCGGACTGAAGCCAGACCTGACTATCCTGCTCGACCTGGACGTCGAGGATGGCCTTTCGCGGCGCGCGCGGGGGGGAAACGTCAACCGACTGGACGCCTACGAACTGGAGTTTCACCGCCGGGTGAGAGCTGGGTATCTGGAACTCGCGCGGGCGGAACCGGATCGCTGGGTGATTCTGGATTCCCGGCAACCCCTCGATCAGATTCAACAACAAATACAACAGGTTTTGTTAGCGCGCCTGGAAAAAACAGTTTGATTCATCCCCCGGCGCGGGACTAGAGATCCCCAAAATCGGGCTCCCCCGCGGGGCCATCCTCCGCCAGTTCTGGCAGGGCGGATTCAATTTCTTCCGGGCTTTGCCCCTTCTCCAGGCGCTCAACCACTTCATCAAACTCTGGAGGCATCTCCTCGCCAAGCTCCTGGCTCATTTTGCGCATCATCCGCCCCAAAGCGCGCGGGTCTTCTTCCAAACCATCCAGCGCCGCCGGGTCAGAGAAATCCATCGCCAGGTCTTCCAGCCGACTGTCTTCCGATTTGGCAATGCGTACGCGCCCAATCCGGCGATGAACATGCTCGCTTTTACATCGCGGACAGACAACCGGCAC
>WFTY01000128.1 GCA_015485245.1 Anaerolineales bacterium
CACAGGGTTTTGTTTTCCTCCTTTCGATGGTGTAATTTATAGGTCAGGCTAATGTGCGTGCCCCTCCCTGGGGCGCTGCGAATCTCCATATGGCCGCCAATCTGGACGGCGCGTTCGCGCATGTTGCGCAGCCCCAGGCTGGCGGTTGTGTGCTGTTCGGCGATGTTAAAGCCGATGCCGTCATCGCGGATGTGCAGTTTGACCAGCTCACCGTGACGTGAGAGGCGTAGCCAGATATTTTTCGCTCTGGCGTGACGCTGGATATTGGTGCAGGCTTCCTGGGCGATGCGGAAGAGGGCGGTTTCGGCAGTTTTTGGCAGCCGGGTGAAGGTTTCGGGCGCGTCAAGGTGTACTTTTAACTTGGCAGCTCTTCCGGTGCGCTCCAGCATCCAGCGTAAGGCGGGGAGCAACCCCAGATCGTCGAGGATCGCTGGGCGTAAATCCAACGAGATGGCGCGCACTTGGTTGAGGAGTTGAGCGGTCAGCGCGGCCGACTCCTCCAGCAGTGCGACGAGTGAGGCAGACTTCGGCTCCAGTTGAACATTTTTGAGCATGGCGATGCCCTGTTGCAGGTTGAGGCGGAGGGCGGTGAGCTGCTGCCCGATGTGATCGTGCAACTCGCGGGCGATGTGGGCGCGTTCCTCCTCTTGTGCGAGCAGGACTTTGTGCGAGAGCGCCTGAAGCTGTTCGGCCATCTGGCGGTTTTCTTCAAAGAGCTGCGCGGATGCAATGGCGATGGCGAGCTGCGCGGTGGTGTGTTCGAGAAGCTCAATGTGCTGGCGTTCAAAGGCGCCTTCCTCTTTGCTGGCGATATGCAATGCGCCGATGATCTCTCCACCAAAGTCGAGCGGGAGCGCAAGCAGGCTGCGGTAGCGTTCTTCCTGCTCTGGCGCGAATTGCCAGTTCTCGGGCTGGGTGCTGAGCAGCGGCTCTTCCGTTTTTCGGATGACGGCCAGGGGGGTGCCGCTCAGGGGGACGATGTTCTTTTGTGGAGATGAGTTTGTCTGAGGGTAGAGCAGGTACAGGTTGCAGGCGTGCTCCTGGGGATTGAATAAAGCGACGCTGAGGAGGTCAAAGGGAAATACTTCTTGAAGCCAGAAGGGAAGCTGCTGAAACAGGCGTTGCAGTGAGAGCTGGCTGGAGATGGTGCGGTTGATCTGTTCCAGGCGGGCGAGCATGGCTTGCAGAGATTTTTCCGCGCTGATGTCACGCCCGACGCAGATCATCCCGCCAGCGGGTTGGATGTCTGTGGGGAGTGGGGTAGCGACGAGTTCCACATGAATCTGTTGCCCGTCTTTCCGGGTTTGCATCACGGTGCCGCGCCAATAGCTGTGTTGGTTGAGGTGTTTCTGGATGCCAGCGAGGTCTTCATGCGTGTTCTCAAACAGCGTGTTTAGCGAGGCCCAAAAACTCAGGCCCTTCACCTCGGTTTCGCTCCACCCATAAATGCGTTCTGCGGCTCCTTGCCAGCGGAGAATGTGCCCCTCTGGATCAGTGATGACCACCGCTTCGCCGAGCGAATTCAAAACCGCGCGTTGAAAGTGTTCGGCGGCTGCCAGTTCGGCTGTGCGCTCGGCGACCAATCGTTCCAGGCTATGCTCGTAAGCGAGTTGTTCGGTGATATCGGTGATCAGGATAGCCATGCCGCGGCTTTCCTGAAAGGGGACCAGCCTGACTGATTGTTGCATCCAGCCGCCGGGGCCTTGGCCGGGGAGGGGAAAGATAGGGTGATGAAAACCGGGGGTGAGCAGGCGTGGTTGGCGCGTCTCCAGGCAGGTTTGGATGAGTTCCACGATGGAGGTGTTTAGATCGGGGAAGATTTCGCGCAGGGAGGGCTTTGTATTGTGATTAGCCTTGAGGAAACGCGCTGTCTTTGGGGTGCGCGTTAACTGCGCGATCATCCAGGGGTTGAGATCCTCAACGCGTAAATCTGCGTCGAGGATGATCAGCCCCTGATTTCCGGTGTCTATCAGGGCAAGGACGAGCGCGGGGTCAAGCGTCCCCATGGGTATTTACTTCCCCGTCAAGTCAAGAAGGCGTTGCAGAGTTTCGTCTGCCAGTGTGGTGACCAGGATGATTTTGGCTTGAAAGCTGATCTCCCCAATGGTGAAACGGCTGACGAACAGCATGCCGATGGTGTCTTCTCCCCAGGGCTGAGTCAGCAATTGCGCCATCTCCTCCGCGGAGATGTTGAAAAGCAGGCGGGGTAGCTGGGAGTGTACGCGGGTGTGGGCCTGGTCAGCGAGGATGGCGATGCAGGCGTTCAGCACCACGTTGCCCACTTCGCTGAGCGCCGATTGCTCAGCTATGGAGAGGTTTTCCAGCTCACGATCGAGGTGCAGCAGCGCGCGCACCAGCAGGGTCGCGTTTTCCTGGCTGAGTAGAAGCGAGGCCTGTCCCTGCATCCCATTTTGAAACTCCTGGATCAGGGCGGTGCCGATGGTGCCAACCTCGCGTTGGAGGAAGCTGGCGATTTGCGCGCGCTGCAGGATATGCAGCTTGATGACCGCCATGGTGACGCGCCGCTCCAGCATCTGTGAGAGCGCCGCCGCGGCACGGCCGGAGGCGATGTTGATCAGCTCGGTCAGCGCGTCAAGCCTCATGGAGGGGGAGTTCATCCCTGCAGATCCTCGATGGCTTTGAGAATCGCGCTCTGTTCGTATGGTTTGCCGAGGAAGGCGTCGGCACCTGCTTTCAGGACGGCTTTTTGCGTTAGGGTTTGTACGTCGGCGGTGAGCACGAGGATTTTTGTCTCCGGGAGGACTTTTTTCAAGTGCGCCAGGGTTTCCTCGCCGGAAAGGCCGGGCATCAACAAGTCGAGAGTGATGATTTCGGGATGGAGCTGCGGCGCCTGTTCAATAGCTTCCAGTCCCGAGGCCGCTTCAAATACGGTGTGTCCGCCCTCTTCCAGCATTCGTCGCAGGGTGGAGCGCGCGTAGGTCGAGTCGTCAACAATCAATATCCTGGCCATAGGAAAACCTCATACCCCAATATGTCGTTTGGTTTTAGCCTGCTGTCACTCCATTATAGCAGATGTGGTATCGCTTCCCAGCCAACCATTTTCTGGCTTTTCTCATCCCACAGGCGCAGGCGCAGGGAGCGCAGGCTTTGACGCAGGGTGAGCGGGGGAATTTGCAGCGCGGGGATGTCGTGCAGGGCGCGCGGCAGGTTGTAGTTAGGGATGCGCGGCCCAAGGTGGTGGATGTGGTGCAAGCCAATGTTGCCGGTGAACCAGTTGAGCAGCGCGGGCAGTTTGTAGTATGAACTACCTTTCAGGGCGGCCTGATAGTAGTCCCAATCCTGATGCCGTCGCCAGGACGTCCCCTCGAAGTTGTGCTGGACGTAGAAAAGCCACACTCCTGCGCTGGTCCCCAGCATAAGCACAGGGATTTGCACCAGCAGATAGGTTTTCCAGCCCACCAGCCAGACGAGAGAGCCGATCAGCGCGGCCAGGGCAAGGTTGGTCCACCAGATGCTGGCCTTCTCTCGCGGGCCGTCATGGCGACTGGGAATGCGCTGGATGATGGCGAAGACGATCGGAGGCCCGATGACCAGCAAGGCGAGCGGGTTGCGCATCACCCGGTAACTCAGTTTCTTCCACCAGGGCGCGGCGAGATACTCTTCCACCGTCATGGTGTATACGTCGCCTACGCCGCGGCGATCGAGGTCGCCGACGGTGGCGTGGTGCACAGCGTGATCGTGCCACCAGCGATGCCAGGGGGTAAACGTCAGAATGCCGGTGACGATGCCGGTGATCAGATTGGCCTTCTTGGATTTGAAGAAAGAGCCGTGTCCGCAGTCGTGAAAAATGATGAAGGTGCGCACCATGAAGCCCGCCGTGGGAAAGGCCAGCGCCAGCGTCAGCCAGTAGGAAATTTCGACGCTGTAAATCATCAGCGCCCAAAGGGCCAGGTAAGGGATCAGAGTGTTGACCAGTTGCCAGATGCTCTTGCGTGTGTCTGGCTTTTGGTAGGGAGCCAGTTGTTTCCCCCAGTTAGTGGCGGTTTGGGTTGTCGCGTTCATGCTTGTCTCCTGTAGATTTCCAGGATCAAACCGGAACGATGAATTGTAAGCCTATTTTACCTCAGTGAGCGCCAATTGGTGTTGTCAGTCGGCGGCGATGGCCGTGGCGTTGAGGGGCTGGCGGGCCAGGATGAGCAAGCCGGTCAGCAGGCTGCCCATCCCCAACGCGGTGAGGAGCGTCAGCGGTTCCCCCAGCCAGAGGATGCCCAGCAGACTGGCGGTCAGGGGTTCGGCCAGGCCAAGGGTGACAGCCTGGCCGATCGGGGTGGCCTGTAATCCGTAGGCGTAGAGCAGGTACGCCCCCGCGTTGGTGACCACGCCCAGGTATAGCGCGCCCCCCCAGCCGACAGGTTGAGCCAGCCAACTCATGTCCTGTTGGTAGAGAAAAGGGAGCACCAGAGCTGCGCCGAGCGCGGATACCGCGGCCATCACCTGGATGGGGGAGCGCCCGACGAGCAGCCGCTTGCCGGCGACGGAAAACGAGGCGTAGGCCAGCGCGGCGGCCAGGGCGAAGGCCACACCGAGAACGTCTATATGTTCGCTGGTGCGCCCTGGCAGCGCCAGCAGCACCACGCCGCCGATGGCGCAGCTCGTGGCCAGAATCCAGTGGCGCGTGGGGCGTTCTGCGTAGAACCACCAGCCGAGCAACCCCGCGATGATCGGCGCGCTGCCGATGGTGGTCACCGTACCGATGGCCACCCCGGCGCGCGAAACCGCGGTGAAGAAGAAAATATTGTAACCGGCCATGCCCGCCGCGGCGACGATGAGCGGTTTGCGTGGCAGGTTGAGCAACGCGCCGCCTTTGCCGCGCCACAGCGAGAATGCAAGCAGCGCCAGCCCGCCGATCAGCATGCGCATCACCCCCACGGCGAGCGGCGGGACGTGGGCGAGCCCCACGGCACGGGCTGTTCCGGTGGTTCCCCATAAAACGGCGGCGGCGAGGATGTGCAAGGTTTTGGGCTTTGTCATCTTCGGGTGCGTGAGCGGTGATGTGTTTTCAGTTGCCAGACGCAGCGTTTATCTTGCGAAGCTTGGTGATATGTTGTTGGAGCCGAATGCGTTTGCCAGCAAGGCGTGTAGCTTTCCCCTCAGCACCTTGTATGAAAAGTGCCGTAAGGCGAGCGCGTAATTGTGTCGGCACATCACCTGGCGGAGTTGCGCATCATCCAGGACGTTGAGTGTATACTGGACAGTTTTTTCTGTGATATAGTCGTCGAACTCGATGACGCGAAAGCCCTTGGGGCGGATATCGGTGGCGTAGATGGCGTAGTTATTGACGACGATGGGCTTTTGGTAGTAAAGCGCTTCGAGAAAAGCGTTGCCAAAGCCCTCTACCAGAGAGGGGTAAGTGACCAGGTCGGCGTGGGGGTAAGCGTCGCTGAGGCTGTAAACTTTTTTCCCATCCTCAGTCAGGCGGCGGTTTTCGTCGAACCGGTCGGAGGAAAATATCGTTTGCACGCCCAGTCGCTGGGCAAAATCGCGTACTCTGGCTTCGTATTCGTAGCCGTCATCCCCGGATGCGTGGGAGA
>WFTY01000129.1 GCA_015485245.1 Anaerolineales bacterium
GATCCAGCTGGGTTACCGCGCCTACCAGGGCGTCCCACTGGTCAGCCGCGGCGTCACCCTGGGGACGCTGTGCACCTTCAAAAAAGAACCCCTTGCCGAGAACACCGAGCGCATCCGCGCCTTTATGGAAGCCGTTGGAAATCAAATCGGCGTCGCCATTGAGAACGCCCACCTCTTTGCACAAACCCAACGGCAACTGGAAAACATCAGCCTGCTCTCTGAGGTCAGCCAATCGCTGGCGCGCGCGCCGTTGGCCTCCGATAAAATCGCCGAAATCATCACCCAGATATTCGTCACCACCATGAAGATCCCCGAAGCGTCGGTCTCACTGCTGGAAGATGACGAAGAAACCATGCTCATCCTGGCCGACTATTATCTGGACGAGCAACAGCAGGTGATGCTCTACGAAAATGTCAACACCACATGGAAGCTCTCCGACTTCCCCGCCTCGCGGCAGGTCATCGAGACCCAGATGCCCCAGGTCTTCCAGCGCGACGATCCCCAGACGGATGCGAGCGAACGCGCCTATATGGATGAAAACAACATCGCCACGCTCTTAATCCTTCCCATGATCTCAAAGGGCAACCCCATCGGCGTGATTGAGCTGGAATCCGCACAGAAATACGAATTCACCGATGAACAAATCGAATTAGCTGCCACCATGGCCAATCAGGCCGCTGTCGCGCTGGAAAACGCCCGGCTGTTCGACCGGATTCAGAAACAGGTGACCAACCTGTCCACCATCCAGCAAACCACAACCGACCTGAGCGCCGCGCTCACGCTCGACGGCGTGGTCAACTCCCTGCTGTCCCACGTCAGCGACGCCGTCCAGGCCGACACCGTCAGCATGTTCCTCCGAGAAGGAGAGGACTTGGTGCGCATCGGCATCTTCCCCATGACCGCGGAAAACGCCGACACAATTGGGGAGAACATCGCCCTGAAGAATTTCCCGCTGGTAAAGCAGGTCATCAAAACGCGGCGTCCGCTGGCGGTATCCGGGGACGACCCCACACTCCAGGAACACGCCCGCCGGGCCTTTACAGAAGCCAACATCGCCGCCAATGCCACCATCCCGGTGATCAGCGCGGAGGGCGTGCTGGGGACTATCTCCATCAATCGTCTCCACCCGGCGCGCATGTTCACCGATGAGGAACTCACCCTGCTCTCCACGCTGGCCAACCAGGCTGCAGTAGCCATCCAGAACGCTCGCCTGTACGAAGAATTGCGCGAAACCGCCGAGGAATTGCGCGAGCTGGATCAGCTCAAATCACAATTCCTGGCAAACATGTCGCACGAGCTACGCACCCCGCTCAACTCCATCATCGGCTTCTCGCGCGTGATCATGAAGGGCATTGACGGGCCGGTCACCGAGCAGCAACAACAAGACCTCTCAGCGATCTATGCCGCCGGCCAGCACCTGCTGAGCATGATTAACGACATCCTGGACATCTCCAAGATCGAAGCCGGAAAGATGGAACTGGCGTTCGAGGAAGTGGACCTCGTGCAAATCATCAACAGCGTGATGTCCACCGCCCGTGGTCTTGTGAAAGACAAACCTGTCGAGCTGATCACCGCCATCGCCGAAGACATCCCCATCGTCCAGGCCGACCCCACACGCGTGCGCCAGATCATGCTCAACCTGCTCTCCAACGCCGCCAAGTTCACCGACGAAGGCAGCATCACCGTCTCGGCGCAAATGAGCGCCACCCCAGACGGCCAGCCTGCCATCCTCATCAGCGTGTCCGACACCGGGGTAGGCATCCCAGAAGAAGCGCAAAAAGACCTCTTCGAGCCTTTCACGCAGGTCGATGGTTCCCCCACGCGCAAAACCGGCGGAACCGGCCTGGGCCTCTCCATCACCCGCCTGCTGGTCAACCTGCACGGCGGCGAAATCGGCCTGGAAAGCCAGCCCGGCGAGGGTAGCACCTTCTCTTTCACCCTGCCGCTCACCCCACGCCGCAAAAGCACCATCCTGACACTTGACAGCGATCCGCAGGTCGCCGAGCTGTACCAGCGTTACCTGAGCGACACCGACTACCAGATCGTCCCGGTGCTGAACCCTGATGACATCATCGCTATGGCGGTGGAATACCATCCTTTCGCCATCACCCTCGACCTGGTGCTACCGGGGTACGACGCCTGGGAGATTCTGCACACCTTGAAGAACGACCCCCAAACATGCGACATCCCGGTGATTATTTGCAGCATCAAAGAAGAGCAGGAAAAAGCCCGCTCGCTGGGTGCGGCCGACTATCTCCCCAAGCCAATCCTCAGCAACGACCTGATCAACGCGCTGAAGCGGCTGCGTCGCCCAGCTAGCGAATAACACCGCTCCCGAAAAAGTCCCGATTTCGAAGGGTGGAGTCCACCGCAGCAATCCGCTTGAGGAGCGGTGCGCTCTCGCCTTGAATTACAACAGGAGAAAAACGTTTTGTACGATCACCTCGTCGCTGAATGCCTGGACTGCGGGCATCAGTCTGCTTATACGCCGCGCGAATCCACCTGCCCACTGTGCGGCGGCATGTGGCGCGAGGCGCGCTACGATTACGCCGCCATCGGCAAGGTCATTCAGGAGCGCATCCGCAACCGCCCATTCGACATCTGGCGCTATCAGGAACTGCTCCCCATTCAGGAACCGAATCCCCCCATCAGCATGGGCGAAGGCGGCACACCGCTGCTTAAAGCCCATCACCTGGGGATGATGCTCGGCCTGCGCAATCTTTATATTAAGGACGAACGCCAGAATCCCACCGGCTCCTTCAAAGACCGCCAGGCGGTGATCACCGTTGCCACGCTCAAGGAAAGCGGCATCACCGAGACCGTGCTGGCTTCCACAGGCAACGTAGCCATTGCCTACTCCGCGTATACCGCGCGGGCGGGGATCAAGCTTTGGGCTTTCCTCACCAGCCGCGTTCCGTCAGAAAAAATGCGCGAGGTGGCGATCTACGGCACCCAGGTCATCAAGGTGACGGCTTCCTACGATCAGACGAAGAAGCTGGCAGCCGAATTCGCCGTTAAGCGCCAGCGCGGCTCCTTCCTC
>WFTY01000130.1 GCA_015485245.1 Anaerolineales bacterium
CCGGTGGACTGGCTGTGCAGCAAGCCATGCGCTACGGATTGCCGGTGATCGTCGCTCAGGGGGATGGCACACAGGACGATCTCGTTCGTCCGGAAAATGGCTGGCAGGTCCCGCCGGGGGATCAGGCGGCTTTCACCGCGGCGCTGCGCCAGGCGCTGGTAGATGTGCCTCGTTTACGTCGCATGGGGGCGAAGGCGTATCGCATCGTCGCTGAGGAGATCAACCTGGAGGCGATGGTAGCAGTGTTTTTGGATGCGCTTGGGACGTGAATCTGAAGCTTGGCTTGAGCGCAACTCTGGTCAGCGGTTTGTGTTATACTAGCTGAAATCCAACCCCTATAGAAAGTACCCCCCTATATCCGCTTAGATTGACAAGTATGAGAGCGGAACAGCTAATCTGCCCAAAGGGAATTCTGTTTTACAGCCAGATGGAAATGCTCTCGGCTGGGGGTGAAGGTCGCGTTGCGCCATCGAATTCTACCGAACTCGGTGGCGCTTTTGATTCCCTTGAGCTTTGTCCCTCGACCACGCAGCGGGCAGAATAAGTTCTGAAAGGAGGTTGCTTGGAGAGCATAATTAGATAACTTGAGGCATTTGTTCAATTGAATGTGATGTCAAGTTGAGGAGGAACACAGATGGCACTTGGAAGTCTTGTCTTTACCATTCTTGTTGTGATCATCGGCTATCGCTACTACGCGAAGCGTGTGGATCGCGACATTATCCAGGCGGATCCGAAGCGCGCTACTCCGGCGACGATGTACAACGACGGCGTGGACTTTATGCCTGCCAGCGGGAGTGTGTTGTTCGGCTACCAGTTCAAGTCGATTGCCGCGCTGGGGCCTATCGTCGGCCCGATCACGGCGATTCAATTTGGCTGGCTACCCTCCATTGCTTGGTTGGTCATCGGCGTATTCTTCATCGGCTGGGTGCAGGACTACGCCTCGGCGATGCTGGCCATGCGAAACGATGGCATGACCATGGGGGGGCTCTCTTACAAACTGATTTCACCGCGCGCTCGCTCATTGCTGCTCTCCTTCATGTATATCTATCTATTGTTGATCATGGGCGCTTTTGGTGCTTTGATTGCTCCCTTGCTGGCTAAACCCATTGTCCCTGTTGGTTTCCTGATCCTGATCCTGAGCGGGATCCTGGCTGGACAGATGACCTATCGTTGGAAGCAAGACTTGTTGCTGACAACGGTGGTCACGGTGGGCATTGCTCTGTTCGGTATCTGGTTGGGGACCACCCAGGGCTCGCAGAACATCGTCAATGCGATCAATGGGCTGGCCGGTGATCCGGAGACCGGTGTGTTGTTCTCCCGGCCGTTAGGCTATGGCGATATGACCTGGGCGAATTTCTTCTGGGCGATCGTTATGCTGGCTTTCTGCTATCTCGGGTCGGTGTTGCCGATCTGGCGCTTTGCCCAGCCGGTTAACTACACCAGCTTTTGGTTTGTTTTCCTGGGGATCGTTGGCTCGATGGTTGGCGTCGTGGTGGCTACGTTCACTGGTGCGGTCAACACCTCCTTTGAAATCCCTGCTTACGTCACTGCGTTTCAACCACACCTCGGCCCGATCTGGCCGTTGCTCTTTGTGACGATCTCCTGTGGGGCGATCTCTGGCTGGCACTCGTTGGTTTCGACTTCCGGCACAGCGCGCCAGCTCGAGAAAGAGACTGATGCTCTGCCTGTCGGTGGCGGCGCAATGTACACTGAGGCGGTGCTGGGCGTGCTCTCGGTGGTGTTTGCCGCGACTATTGGCGTGGCTGCTGGCAAATATGATCCTGCTCAGGGTTATAAGCTGGTCGCCGGTGCGGGTGGCGTGTTCGCTGTCGGCATGGCGAAGTTCATGAGCGTGCTGGGCATCCCTGAGAGCTTGGGCGGTGCCATTGGCATGGTCTTCTTAGTAGTGATGGCGCTGACGGTGATGCAACTGGTTTTGCGCTTTATGCGCGTTGCCAGCGCCGAGTTACTCGGCGATAAGGTGCCGGCTTTCAAGAGCCCGCATGTTGGCTCATTGGTGGCAGTTCTGTTGACTCTCTTCCTGATCACCTTTGGCTTCTGGCAGTGGATCTGGGCGCTGTTTGGCGGCTCGAATCAGCTCTTCGCCGGCATGTCGTTGCTGCTGATCTCGATCTGGCTGGCGCGCGAGAATAAGCCGACCAACTGGTCGTTTGTACCAGGGATGTTCATGTACATTACCACTGTGGCCGCGTTGTTGTATGTCTCGGTCTATAACGCCATTTGGAAGGGCATCATCAACGCGGGCCCGGAGGCGGGCGTAGGCTTCATTCTCGGCAATTTGATCACAGCTGCTTTTGGTTTGTACATGGTTGTCGCGGCCATCGTTCTCTTTATGGATGGTGTGAAAGCCTTTAACCAGGCCAAAGGTGGCGTGGCGACTGCTCCTGCTGGCGACTGACCCGACGCTTCCGCGTTCTGAATACGACTGGATTGGGAGTGCGCGAGCAGAGTCCGCACTCCCAATCGCACATCTGGAAATTGGATGGCGGTTATGTCGAAACCACTTGAAGTCGAAGTTATTGCCCACGTGCTGGGGAGCATGAATCATTGTTCCCACTGTCAGGTGTTCATTGATGGGGTGGGTATTGGTGATCAGGTGCATCAGGCTGATCTGGCTTCTTATCCTCCAGAATGGATGGATGAATGGCAGCGCCTTTCCAATTTGATCTTTGAGTTGACGGAGAAGTACGCCGGGAAACTGGTTGTCCGTATCACCGACGCGCAATCCCCTTCGGCGTTGTGGAAAGCCATCCGGCATGGGATTCGCAAGTATCCCACCTTCTGCGTCGGTAAGGAGGCATATCACGGCTTCGATCTCCAAGCGATCTCCAGCATGATTGAACGTCACCTGGCAACTACCGGGTGAGGTACGCAGGAATTATGGATGGATAAGTGAAGCATTCATGATGCTTGAACTATTGCTGGTAGCTCCCTCGGAGCAGATGCTTCAGCATGTCCCCGGTGGTTTCCTGTTCACGAACGAGGTGTTCACTGCAGCTAAGATGAGCGACTCAATTTCGCATCGTCAGCGGATGGGCGCGGAGCTGGAGCGCACCCTGGGATATCTGGTGCGCCGTTATCCTCAGAGGATTCGCGTTCGCCGGCTTAACTTGTGGTCGCTGGGAGGTTTGTGGGCGACGGTGCGTTTTCGCATCCGCTCGTTCCCGGCGTTGATTATCAATCGGCAACGCTTGTTGACCGACGATGAGCTAGAATTCCGCGCCCTGCGGGAAATTGTGGATGCTTACCTTTCCCACGCCTATCAGGATACAACTGAATAATCCGACATCCTACACACTATCACAGTCAAAGGAGAAATCAATATGACCGAAGAAGAAAAACGCTCGTTTCTGGAAAAGGCGCGCCAGGCGATTGGTGATTTCATCTATGGGATGGCTTCGCACGAATCTACCCGCCAGGCGTTGAAGACCCGTGGCAGTATGGAACATCTTTTTATTTTGATCACCATGGGCGATCTGCTGGGCGTGCCTATTTTGCCGCCGTATTACTCGCTGCGGTTGTTGCCCTACGTGGTGCCGCAAATCGCCACCTGGAAGCGCAGAATGTTGCGTGAAAAAGATCTCGCCGATGCCCTGGCCTGAGGTGAACCATGTCCCTGGCACAAGCTTTTCGTGATAACCCTCAACGGCGTTATATTATGTTTGGTGGAAAAGGCGGTTTAGGGAAAACCACCTTCTCCGCTGCGACCGGCTACTGGCTGGCAAAGCAAGGAAAGCGCGTTCTGGTGTTTTCTGTGGACCCGCAGGCCTCGCTTTCTGATATCTTCCAGCGGGACATCTTTGGCAAAGGGGCTGTGGAGATCTTGCCTAACCTTTATGCCCAGGAGATTGATGCCGATCAGCATATCAAAGCCTACCAGAACGAAATCCGCCAGAAAATTTTGGATATGTATGGTTTCGATAAAATTCCCGACGAGATCGAAACCTATATCCAGGCGGCTTCTGCTGAACCGGCGATGGAAGAATCGGCCATCTTCGATCAGGTGGTGGATATCGTTGTGGCAAATGAGTACGATTACTACATCTACGATCTGGTGCCGCTCGGTCATGCGCTGTATTATCTGAGCATGGCCAGCGTCTACGATCAATGGATCAGCAAGATCACCAAGTTGCGTGAGGAGATGCGCGAGTATGAGCAAATGGCGGCGCGCATCTCTCGCAAGAAGGAACTGCAAGAAGATCAGATTCTGGCCGAATTGCAGGATATCAAATACCGCATTTCAACCTCTTCCAGCATCCTCACTGATCGGGAGAAAACCGCTTTCTTCTTCGTCCTGGTGCCCGAAGAGATGATCCTGATTGATACGCAGAACGCCTCAACGCTGTTTCGCAAGTACGATGTTCCCATTAGTGGTTATATCGTCAATCGCGTGCTTCCCCCACATCTGATGAAAACGCCCAACGTGCCGGAATATCTGGTTAATCGCTATGCCATGCAGCAAACGTATCTCAAGAAGATTGATGAGTTGTTTGGTGATCAAGTACTTGCCAGTGTGCAAGAGATGGAACGCGATGTTACTGGCCTGGAGATGATTGAGCGCATGGCTCAGGTCATGTTTGGGGAGGAGGCCCTTTGAGATGAGCACAGTGACCATTCAACAAAGTATGCGGCAATACGCCGAGGCGACCCCTGAGTTGAAATATACGTTCTTCGGCGGCAAGGGCGGCGTGGGAAAGACTGTGCTGGCAGGGGCGGCGGCCGTCGCTTTCGCCCAGATGGGCAAGCGTACCTTACTGGCTTCTACCAACCCGGTGCACAGCCTTTCCGGGATGCTCGACCAAGATGTCTTTGGCGCGGAAACGCCCGTGGAGGGTGTGTCCAACCTGTGGGCGTACGAGATTGATACCAAGGACACCATTGAGCGCTCCAAGGTGGAGATCCGCGAGAAGATTGACTACTTCCTCAAATTCGCCGAGATCCGCGGGCGGGCGGATGAGTTTATTGAAGCCGCGACGATGAACCCGGCGTTTGAGGAATCAGCCATGTTTGAGAACATGATCGACATCATGTTTGAGGATAAGTACGATCTCTACGTCTTTGACACCGCGCCGACGGCCAACGCGCGCCGTTTGTTGGGAATGTCATCGGTGTATTCGCTGTGGGTCAATAAAATGATGGAAAGCCGCCAGGAAGCGCAGCAATTGCGCATCCGGCTTTCCTACTCGAAGAAAACGGAGGAAGAAAAAGACCCATTGATGGATTACCTGCTCAATTTCCAGGATCGTATGGCGAACGCCAAGAAGTTGCTTACCGACCCGGCCAAGACGGCTTTCTTTTTCGTCACCCTGCCAGAGGCGTTGCCGATTGCCGTGGTGCGACGCTTTATCAACTGGTTCCATGAATTTGGCATCCCGGTCGGCGGCGTGGTGGTCAACATGGTGATTGACAAAGAAGGCATTCACAAGGACGCCGACGAGTTTGTCCTCAATCGGGTCGCCATGCAAGATGGGTATATGGAAGAAATCGAGAAGCAATTCGATAGCCTGATCCGAGGGGTGCTGCCTCTCTTCGAGACCGAGATTCGCGGCGTTGAGATGCTCAAGCGCACGGCCGCACTGCTGTGTGCCTGACGGTAATGGCAATGGAAATAAATGACCGCCGATCTAGTTGAGCATCGCATCTTTGCCCAAAACCTGCTGCTGGGCGAATCGTTGTTTCTGACGTTGAAGCTACCCCCTCAGTGGGACTTGGCTCCTGGGGTCAGCCGTCCGGAGGTTCACGCCACCCATGAGCGGCGCGAGCGTCACTGGGTGGCTAGTGGGGATGCCTGGTATGTGATCTATCACCGCGAGCAACGCTGGGCGCTGGAAGTGGCGATCACTACTCGCCCGCTGCGCCGTGGCTCCTCGGTTTCGTCAGGAACGACCCTCAGCATCAGCGACCACGCGGCGACGGTGCGCTGGAAACAAAAGCGGCGCGGCCTCCCCTGGCAGCGCCATGATGTCACTTTTCTGATCGTTGAATTTGATTGTCCGGCCTCTGAGCGCCGCTTCAAGCTTGAATTCAGCGGTTGGTGTCCACAAGAAGGCTTTGATGAGATCCTCGCTGCTCTGCGTCAAGTTCGTTGCCACTAGGCGGCGATGCTTACTTTGTTGATGCATCCGTGAGCGTCAGTTGGGCCAAGTCTTCCCAGAACGCCTCTCCTGCCTCGCGCAGTGGTGGGATGTTAAGCCGTAGCAGCAGATGTGGAATCTGTTGGCGTAGAGAGAGCTGGATGATCGCCCGGGGATAGCGCTCCAATAGACGTTGCGTTGCGGTTAGCTGTCCGTCGTTTGCAGTGCGCCCGCGGGTGAGCATGGTAAATCCTGAGGGAGCAGAAACCTCTTTGAAGGCGGCCTGCTTCCCCTCGGCAGGGGCAAGCAGTTCTTTGAGGCGGCGGTTGCCCGCGGGGGCAGCCTCGATCTCCAGGGATGGCGGGCGGCGCAGGGTTGCTTTGAAAATCATTTCGTCCTGCTTTTTTCGCAGGCGGTTGAATAACCAGAGTGGCATAATCTCGCGTGATTCGAGGAGGAAGATCACTTCAATGCGCGGAAAAGGCTTATTTGCCTGCCCGACTACCAGGCGGGCGCCGGTCCCTGCGGAGCCAATCCATTTGGCCTCGCCGACTTCGCCCAGCCTGGTCAGGCCTGCGTGCAGCCAGTGATAGGTGGCGATGCCTCGACGACGGTTGATAATCGCTCCGATCAGATACCATGCGCCTAATAGTACACTTAATCCGATGGCGATCCATTGACCAGTGTCCATGGCAGTCTCCAAGGTGACTACGGTTTGTGAAGGATGTACTGTAAAGGATAGTGCAGAAGCCTGAAAATGTCAAAATTCCGAGAGCGGATCCGAGAAGCCTATCAATTTTTCAAAGGGATGATGTACGGCATGATGTTTTACGATGCCGTGATGATGTTCCGCCGTCAGCGCGCCGATATGGAGCACTTGTTTGTGCTCATCTCCTTTGGTGACCTGATCGGCGTTCCCATCCTGCCGCCGTATTACAACCTGCGTTTGCTGCCCTACATTGTTCCGATGATTAATCGCTGGCGGCGGCGGATGTTGCGCGAGCGCGACTTGACTGAGCTGGCCATTGAGTAAATCGATGAAAGGAGCGATGAGCGATGGATCTTGAACTTACGGGAAAAGTTGCTGTTGTGACCGCTGCCTCGAAGGGGTTAGGAAAAGCCGCGGCGCTGGCGCTGGCGCGCGAGGGTGCCCGCATTGTGATGGGCGCCCGCAGCGAGGCGCTGGAGACTGCAGCGGCGGATATCCGCTCTGAGACGGGCGCCGATGTGCTGGCGGTGCGCGGCGACGTCACCCGTCAGGAGGATATTGACGCGCTGGTCAACGCTGCGCTGGACAAATTTGGCCAGATTGACATCCTCTTCGTCAACGCGGGCGGGCCGCCGCCGGGAACTTTCCTCTCTCTGACACCGGAGGATTGGGAAGCCGCCATTCAGTTGACGTTGATGAGCGCGGTGCGCCTGTGTTATGCGGTTGTGCCGCACATGCTTGAGCGCGGCGAAGGTTGCATCATCACCACGCAGTCGGTCTCGGTCAAGCAGCCGATTGACAACCTGATTCTCTCCAATTCATTGCGCATGGCGGTCATCGGGCTGATGAAAACGTTGGCGAACGAGCTAGGGCCGAAGGGCATTCGGGTGAACTCGATCAACCCCGGCTGGACGTGGACCGAGCGTGTGGAGCAGCTGGTGAACGATCGCGCCTCCCGCAGCGGACTCTCGGTTGACGAGGAAAGCGCCAAAATCACTGCCTCGATCCCGCTGAAGCGCATGGGTACGGTGGATGAGTTTGGCAAGGCGGTCGCCTTCCTGGCGTCGCCCGCGGCGGCTTTCATCCACGGCCATGCTTTGCTCTTTGACGGCGGGATGGCGAAATCGGCGCTGTAGAACCACAAAAGACTCCAGGAAACACTACGGAGCACGAAGAAAATAAATTTCCTTGGTGCTTCTTCGTGATCTTCGTGGTTAAAAAATCAGGCTGAACAGATGAAAATTGCTATCTTTGGCTCCGGCGGGGTGGGGGGCTATTTCGGCGGGTTGCTGGCTCGCGCCGGGCGTGATGTCACTTTCATCGCCCGCGGTGCACATTTGCGCGCTATTCGTGAGCGCGGTTTGCAAGTCCGCAGCGTGCATGGCGATTTCACCGTCGCCCCGGCGCAGGCCACCGATGACCCGGCATCCCTCGGCCCGGTGGATTACGTGGTCGTTGGCCTGAAGCATTATCATCTGGCCGGGGCCGCGTCGCAGCTCAAGCCTCTGGTGGGAGCGGAGACCACGGTGGTGCCTCTGCTTAACGGCGTGGATGCTCATGAGATTCTGGGGAACGACCTAGGAGAGGCTCACCTGGTGGGCGGTTTGTGCAGCATCATCTCGATGGTCGAGTCCCCCGGTGTGATCCGCCAGGTGAGTCAATTGCGTCGCGTGGTCGTTGGCGAGCTGGATGGGAGCAAGTCTGCGCGCGTTGAACGGCTGATTCAGGCCTGGGTGGAGTGCGGCGCGCAGGCGGAGCATAGTGATGACATCTTGGCAGATATCTGGACCAAGTTTTTGTTTATCGCCTCCTTGAGCGGAGTCAACGCGCTGGCGCGCGCCACCATCGGCGAGATGCGCAGTTGCCCCCCGACGCGCGAGCTTTACGTTGCGGCCATGCGCGAAGTGGAGGCGATTGCTCGCTCTCGGAGCGTGAACTTACCTGATGACATTGTGGAGCATACCCTGGCTCTTACCGATCGCTTTGAGAGCGAGGCCACCGCCTCAATGCAGCGCGATGTAGAAGCAGGAAAACCGTTTGAGCTAGAAGCCTTTAGCGGGAAAATCGTTCGTTTGGGAGAAGAGCTGGGCGTGGAAACCCCTGTGCACCGCGCCCTATACGCTCTGCTGCGCCCGGCGCTTGTTAAAGCTATTGCCGGGGAGGTCGTTAGTTAAAGAGCACCACGGCATCTCTGGCGGGGAGCTCCACGGTGAGGCGTCCATTTTCCACGGGCAGTGTGCCGCCGACCTCGGGCCAGGCGCGGTAAAAACTCTCCCGTCCGTTTGCTCCAACATGCAGCTCAACGCGTACAGCGGTATCCCCCGCGTTGAACGCCACCACCGCGCGGTGATGCGCCAGCTGCCGCGTGAAAGCGAAGATCTCCCCTTCGGCATGAATCGCTTCGAACGATCCCGTCTGTAATACCGCGTTCTGGCGGCGCAGGGCGATGGCGCGTTTGTAAAACGTCAGCAAGTCCTGATCCCAGGCATCTTCCTGCTCCCAGGGGAACGCGCCGCGGCAGTGCGGGTCGCCTGCCGCGGACATGCCGATTTCGTCGCCGTAGTAAATGCACGGCGCGCCAGGCATGGTCATCTGGAAGAGCACAGCCAGGCGAAGCGCGCTCTTATCGCCGCCCATCAGCCACAGGGCGCGCGGCATATCGTGGCTGTCGAGCAGGTTCAACTGCGCCAGGTTGATCTGCCAGTCGTAGAGAGAGAGCATTTCCCCAATGCGCCGTGCAAACGTCGCCGCGTCAATGGGGTGCACAGCCATCTCTGCATGGTGGAATTCCCGCAGCGTGCGCGCGCCGAAGAAGCTCAACGCGCTGCCGGTGAACATGTAATTCATCACCGCGTCGAACATATCCCCTTGCAGCCAACGCTGCGCCGGGCCCCAGATTTCGCCGACGATATACGCCCGCGGGTTGGCC
>WFTY01000131.1 GCA_015485245.1 Anaerolineales bacterium
GCCGGCTTTCAAGCCGCGGTGGTTGATGTGTTGGTGGGGAAGACCCTGGCCGCGGCGCGCGAGCTTGGGGCGCAGGATATCCTGGTCGCCGGAGGCGTCTCTGCCAACCGTGCACTCCGGGAACGTTTCCTGGCGGAATCGGAATGGCTAGTGCATATCCCCCCTATTTCTCTGTGCACCGACAATGCCGCCATGATCGCCGCAGCGGGGTGCTACCGCTTCGCTACCGGGCAGACTGACGACCTGGCGCTGGACGCCCTCCCCAATTGGCCGCTTACTGAGATGATGAGGTAATTATGGAATGGACGCTGACCAGCCAAACCCTTCTGGGGGCATTGTTAATCTTCTTCTTGCGCCTGGCAAATATGAGCCTGGACACTCTGCGGGTGATGTTCATTGTCCGCGGAGGCAGGTTGGCGACCTGGCTGCTGGGTTTTGTGCAATCGGTGATTTTCGTCTTCGCCTTCACTTATGTGCTCAATGACTTGAGCAATCCCCTGAACATTGTTGCCTACGCAGCCGGTTTTGCCACCGGCAACGTGCTCGGTATGTGGGCCGAGGAACGGTTGGCGGTGGGGCATGTCCACCTGCGCATTATCAGCACGGCGCGCGGCACCGCCATTGTGGAATACCTGCGCGAGGCGGGGTATGCCGTCACTGAAGTGGCCGCGCGCGGCAAAGACGGCATGGTCACGCTGATCAGTTGCAGTGTGCGCCGCAAAGAAGTGGCGGATGTGGATCAATTGGTTCGTCAGATTGATGAGAACGCCTTCATTACTGCCGAGGATGTGCGCCGTGTATGGCGTGGCTTCTGGCGTTCGCCGGCGGGGTAATTTTTTAACAGAGGTAATGCAGCTCGACCGGCGTTTTGGCCTCAGCGGCTGATGCCCTTCGTGGCTTAGAATTCAGGAAACAAAATCCCCGTTGCGGTAGAGCAGCTCCCCGTCCACCAGGATGACCGCATCCTGGCGCAGGTCGCAAATCATATCCCAGTGGATGATGCTCTTGTTCAGGCTGCCTGTCTCCGGGTAGCCCGCGCCCAGCGCCATGTGGAACGTTCCCCCAATTTTCTCGTCGAAGAGGATATGTCCGATGAAGCGGTCGATCTGGAAGTTGGTGCCGATGGCGAACTCGCCCAGATAGCGCGCCCCTTTGTCGCTTTCCAGCATCTCTAGCAGGAACTGCTGATTCTTTTGGGCTTTGGCGTCCACTACTTTGCCGCGTTTGAAGGTTAATTCCACCCCCTCGACCACGCGCCCGCCGGTGATCGCCGGGTAGGTGAAGCGCACCCAGCCGTTGACCGAGTCTTCCACCGGGCCGGTGTAGATCTCCCCGTCGGGCATGTTGTGCCGCCCGTGCGAGTTGTTGAACTTGCGCCCCTTGACAGAGAGTGTCAGGTCTACATTTGGGCCGCGCACCTCGATTTTGTCGTGCCCCTCGATGCGTTTGATGATCTCGCGTTGCTTATCGGCGATCGCTTTCCACGCCGCTACCGGATCGGGCGTTTGGTCGTCGGCGAAGCAAGCACGAAAGACGAAGTCTTTAAAATCCTCGTACGCCATCCCGGCTTCCTCGGCGTAGGCCTCGGTGGGATAGAGCGTGGTCACCCATTTGAAGGTTTTCTCAGCGCCGCGCCACATCTGTGAGCGCAGGATGGGGGCCAGCGCCTTTTGTCGCCGGGCCTGCTTGGCCGGGTCCACGTTCGTCAGCGCCCGCGTGTTGGTCTCGGAGTGGATGCGGATGCGGGATTCGAACTCGTCGTAAGCCAGCTTGCGGAATGTGGGAGTGAAATCCAGTTGCGCCTCGCTGGCGTGCCGGAAGAAGATCTCATCCTGATCGGGGAGTTCAAGCTGAAGGTGCGGGTGCCCGCCGTGATCGAGAATTTCGGCATACAGGGCGCGCACCAGCGGCTCGGCGGCGATGCTGGCCTCGATCAGCACCCGGTCGCCTGGCTGTACATCTGCTGAGTGTTCAACCAGGATTTTCGCCAGTTTTTCGATGCGTTTATCGCTCACAAGGTAGCTCCTGCGCGTTGTGGGGAGGAGAAAATAACGTGCGAATTATATCACGCAATGTCGCGAACTTCCCTTCCGCGGTATACTCCAACCAACAAATCGATGAACCTACTGAACCGACCAACCGATGAACTAATGTACCAGTTGCTCCAAAACCTCAAAACCGGCCAGGCCGTTGTAGAACAAGTCCCCATCCCCACCCCGCGCCGCGGGCAGGCGCTGGTTCAGACCGCTGCTTCGCTGGTCTCCGCCGGCACCGAGCGCATGGTGGTGGAATTCGCCGAAAAGAATCTGATGGGTAAGGCGCGCTCGCGCCCTGATCTCGTCCGCCAGGTGTTGGAAAAGGCCCGCCGCGAGGGGCTGCTGACCACCGTGCAGGCCGCCTTCAACCGCCTCGACCAGCCGATGGCGCTGGGCTACTCCTCGGCGGGCACCATCGTCGCCCTGGGCGAAGGCATGGAAGGCTTCCGCATTGGTCAGCGGGTGGCCTGCGCCGGGGGCGGTTACGCCGTCCACGCCGAATACGCCGTGGTAC
>WFTY01000132.1 GCA_015485245.1 Anaerolineales bacterium
GGCTTGTGCCGCGCCGGATGCAACGACTCCCGCGCCGACTTTCAATCGACCGACGGCGGCCGCGTCCTCAACGGAAACGCCCAAGCCGTTGCCGGATACCCCTGGCGCGGTTTCGCCGACGGCGATGCCCGCCCCCACTCTCACGCCGACGCCCACGCCAATATCGGAGGCGGGAACGTCGCTGGCTGGCGGAGGGATTTATTACTTCCTGGCGAGCACGGGAACCGGTGGCCCGTTTGGATGTGGTGATAACCTGTATTACATTAGTGGGGCACGCGGTGATTTGGCTGGGTGGGGGAACCTTGCTGGGCGATTTGCTGGTCGTCAACAAATGACCAGGGCAGCGTACAGTCTGACGCTTTTGTGGCAGGAGTATTTGTGATGGCGAAGAGACGCATGAAGCGCATCGCACGCAATATCATCATCGAGCTGTTGATTTATGGCGCGGTGGTGGTGGCTTACTTCTTCCTAGTTTTGCGCTATCTGCAAGGGTGGCTGGGGGATCTCTATGGCAGCAATCTGACGGGATATGCTTTTATCAGTCTGGGCTTGATTGTCGCTCAGGGGATCTTTTTGGAGATTGTGACCTCTTTCTTGCTCAATCACTCGCAGCTTGGAAAGCCAGACTGAGAGGGCGATAGATGGAATTTCCCATCACCGGCGTTGTTGTTAATCCCCTGTTGCTGGCGGGAATCGGTTTTCTGGTTGGAATTTTGGGGGGCTTCTTTGGCGTGGGAGGAGGCTTCCTCGCCGGGCCGATGATGTTTTGGCTGGGTGTGCCGATGAATTTTGTCGTCGGCACCGATTTAGCCCATATGACCGGTAAATCCATCGTCGCCGCGCGCCGTCACCGTGCTTTGGGGCATGTGGATGCCAAATTAGGGGCGTTGATGATTGTGGGGACGATATTTGGGGTTGAGCTTGGCGCTCGTCTGATCGAGGTGCTCAAGATCACCGGCAATATCGACAAAATCATTGGGGTTACCTACGTAGTCATTTTGCTGGCTATCAGCGCCTTTACCTTTTGGGAGAGCATGCATGCTTTGCAAATGATCCGCACCGACCGGGTGGATGTGCGCGATGCTGTTGGATTTCAGGGCATCGCGCGCCGCCTGCATGCGATTCGTATTCCTCCCATGGTGTCTTTGCCCGTTTCCGGGATTGCCGAGATTTCCCTGTGGGTGGTGCTGGGCGTAGGGCTTTTGACCGGATTTCTGGCGGGCTTTCTGGGTGTTGGCGGGGGCTTCATCCGCATGCCGTTGTTGGTCTATGCGATGGGAATACCCACGCATATTGCCGTGGGCACCGATCTTTTCGAAATTATCTTCTCGGCAGGGTTTGGGACGGTCACGCACGCGCTTAAGGGGAATGTGGATATCATGATGGCGCTGTTGATGCAAACTGGCGCCGCGCTGGGAGCACAAATTGGCGCATCGTTGACGCGCTTTTTTGCCGGCCCGCGCATTCGCTTGTTCTTTTCGACACTGCCGCTTTTAGGGGCTGTGCTGGTTATATTCCGTCTGTTTGGCTGGGTTGGCTAAAAAGGATTTCGATGAACGTTTTGGTTTTTCTGGATCAGAAGCGTGAAGAATACCCCGCTCTTCAGTTTCTTGCTCGCTTGGCGGGGGCGATGGAGGTCAGCGTCACCCTCTTGTATGTGTTGATGCCCGGAGAGAGCCAGGAATCCGGAAACGCGATCCTGGCGCACGCCAGCGATCAGGCTGCCGGGTGTTCGGTCACTTCTCTGTTGCGCTGGGGAGACCCTGCTGGTGTTTTGCTCTCTGAGGCGCATCGTGGCAAATACAGTTTATTGATCTTACAATCGGGATTGCGCCGTCGCCGCTTCCCGCGTTTGGAGCCGATTGACCAGATCCTCACGCATTCGATTTACCCGGCCGTGTTGGTTCTGCGCGGCGAGGGGCGCGTGATTCGGCATATCCTGATCTGCACGGCTGGCTTGGAAGATCGTCTGGAGGTGATCGACGCCGGCGCGTGCATTGCCGCTGCGCTTGATGTGCCGGTGACGCTGCTGCACGTGGCGGCAGGGGCTGTTCCTACGATGTACACCGGCCTGCTGGGGTTTGAAGAGTCGATCACCGATTTGTTGAGGACGGACTCCGTCATCGCCCGGCATTTGCGCGCCGGGGCAGAACTTTTGGCGCGCTATGGTGTCGAAGGAGAGCTGGAGTTACGGCGCGGCGCTCCTGTGGATGAAATTTTGCGCGAGGTTGAGTTAGGGCAATACGACCTCGTCGTCATTGGCCGTTCGCGCATTTTCAACGGGTTGAAAGAGATGCTCATGGGAGATGTGATGCGGCGTCTGATCAGCCAGGTACCTGCTTCGGTTTTGGTGGTTGGTGACGAGGGTTTGTGTTGATGTGCACGGTTGGCGGGCGCACTGGCCTGTTCCGTGATAGAATTGCGCCCGCTCCGGCCTGGGTCGGCGCTTTTGACGCCAGTTTTGGCAGAACAACTGGAGAACTTTGATGACTGCGAAGAACGACGAATTGTTAATCCCTCCCTATGGAGGGAAACTGGTTAATTTGCTTGTCCCCGAGGAAGAACACGCCGCGCTCAGCGCGCAAGCCAACCGCTACCCGGATATCCAGCTTTCTAACCGTGCCCTGCGCGACTTGGAGTTGCTCGCCGTAGGCGGCTTCTCCCCGCTGGATCGCTTTATGGGGAAGGCGGATTATCAGCGGGTGTTGACCGAAATGCGCCTGGCCGATGGGACGTTGTTCCCCATCCCTATCACGCTGACAATCGCCAAGGAGGACCTGCCCACCCGCTCTGAATGGATCACGCTGCGCGATTCACATAATTACCTTGTGGCCGTGATGCGCATCGAAGAGGTGTTTACCTGGGACCCGCAACGCGAGGCCCGACTGGTGCTGGGCACCACCGACCTGCGCCATCCCCTGGTCTCAGAGATGAACCGCTGGGGTGATTTGTGCATCTCCGGCGAGTTGAAGGTGATTAACCTGCCGACGTACTACGACTTTGTCGAGTTGCGCCGCACGCCTGCTGAGACGCGCTCCTTGCTTTCTGAGATGGGCAACCCAAACGTGGTTGCATTTCAGACGCGCAATCCTATGCACCGCGTCCACGAGGAATTGACCAAATTGGCGGCCAAGGAAGTTGGCGGCAGTTTGCTCATCCACCCGGTGGTGGGCATGACCAAGCCCGGCGATGTGGATCACTTCACCCGCGTGCGGGTTTACAAGGCGCTGGTGGAGAATTACTATGATAACAACAGCACGCTCCTGAGCCTGCTGCCGCTGGCAATGCGCATGGCTGGGCCGCGCGAGGCCGTCTGGCACGCCATCATCCGGCGCAATTACGGGGCCAACCATTTCATCGTTGGCCGGGATCACGCCGGGCCGGGAAACGACAGCGCTGGCAAGCCGTTCTATGGCCCTTACGAGGCTCAAGAGATGCTTCAGCAGTACGAGGGCGAGATCGGCGTTAAGATGGTTCCCTTCCAGTGGATGGTCTATCTCCCTGATGAGCAGCGCTATGTCCCCGTTAACCAGGTTCCTGAAAAGGCGCGCGTCAACACGATCTCCGGCACACAGGTTCGGGAAGAGTATCTGGCGAAAGGCAGGTTGCTCCCGGAGTGGTTCACGCGCAAGGAAACCGCGGAAATCCTCGCTGAGGTGCATCCGCCGAAGCACAAGCAAGGCTTGTGTTTGTGGTTCACCGGCCTCTCCGGCAGCGGCAAGTCCACCGTCGCCAGCGCGCTCGTCCCCATGTTGATGGAACATGGGCGCCAGGTCACCGTGCTGGATGGCGATGTCGTCCGCACGCATCTCTCGAAAGGGCTGGGCTTCAGTAAAGAGGACCGCGATACCAACATTTTGCGCATTGGCTTTGTGGCCGGGCAGATCACGCGGCATAATGGTACGGTAATCTGTGCCGCCATCAGCCCCTACCGCGCCGCCCGTAACGAGGCCCGCAAGATGGCCGGGGATGAGAACTTCGTGGAAATCTGGGTCAACACGCCGCTGGAGGTCTGCGAGCAGCGCGATATCAAGGGACTGTACGCCAAGGCCCGCCGCGGCGAGATCAAAGGCTTCACCGGCATCGATGATCCTTATGAGGAGCCGCTCAACCCCGAGCTGGTGCTAGACAC
>WFTY01000133.1 GCA_015485245.1 Anaerolineales bacterium
CCCAGGAGGTCGCCGACAGGTTGGTGGAGGCCGGGGTGAAAGCGATTCTCAACTACGCGCCCGTCCAGCTCACCGTCCCCGAGGGTATCCGCGTGGAATATATCGACCCAGCCATTCGGCTGCAAAAGATGGCTTATTACCTGGAATAACCGCATGCCGATCGGGAAGCCAGGCGCAAACCCGACAATCAGCTCAACGAATCAAAACGCCCCGCTTTGCGGGGCGCTATTCTTCCCAAACCAGCGCGCAATTACACCGGGGGCAAATTACGCTTGATTTTGGCGTAAATCCCCGGTTGCAAGGCAAGCGAGGCGCCTTCGACCACGCAGGTCAGGGGGTTATCCACCAGATAAGCCGGGACACCCAGCTCTTTAGTCAACAGCTTGTCAATGCCGCGCAACAGGGCGATCCCACCCGTCAGCGCGATGCCGCGGTCAATGATGTCGGAGACCAGTTCAGGCGGAGTCTTTTCGAGCACCCGGCGGGCCATCTCCACAATTTCCATCAAGGGGGCCTGCATGGCTTCGACCACCTCGCCAGTGGTCAGGTTGAGGGGACGCGGCAGCCCGGTAACCTGATCCTGGCCCTGCACGTCCATGCTTTGCTCTTCATCCTGCATCACCGCGGCGCCGATTTTGATTTTGATGCGCTCGGCGGTCGGCTGGGCGATCACCAGGCCATACTTGCGGCGGACGTAGGTGATAATCGCTTCATCGAGGTGCAGTCCCCCAATGCGCGCCGTCTCCGCTGCGACGATGCCGTACATAGCCAGCACAGCAGCCTGGCTCGTACCGCCGCCGAGGCAAAGGATCATATTCCCGGTGGGGGTGTGAAAGGGCAAATCCACGCCCAGGGCCGCTGCCATAGGATGCTGAATGAGAAACACGTCGCGTTTGACCGCCTCCAGCGCGGCCTCGTGCACGGCGCGGCGCTCCACGCTGGTGACGTCATACGGCAAGGCGACCATCACCCGCGGGCGGAACATGCGCACCGGGCTGCTGACCTTGCGGATCAAATACTCCAGCAGCTTTTCGGCGACCTCGTAATCGGCGATCACCCCGTTTTGCAGCGGGTAGGCGACCTCCAGGGTATCGGGGACGCGCCCGTACATCTCCTGGGCTTCGTTTCCCAGGGCGACGATCTTCAGTTCGTCAAGGGCAATGGCCACCACGGTTGGCTCCTGCAAAACCACCTTGCCGCCCTCAGCGATACGCGTGAACACCGTCCCGAGGTCAACCCCGAGGTCTTTCGAAAAGGTCGCCATCAAGTTATGTTATCCTTGTTCGTCTATCCCGGGGGAAAACTCCGGGCGTTTGCTGGCGCGACGATAGCGCCGCACGGCGTCAATGCGGAGCTGCGAACGGCGCAGCGCGGCTTCCATGCGCAGATAGGCATCGGTATCCGGCGGGGGGCCTTCGGCCAGGTATTCCTGGGCGCGCTTCATCGCCGCCTCAGCACGGGCGACATCAATCTCACGCACGTTCTCAGCCCGATCAGCGAGCACGGTGACGACATCCGGCTGCACTTCCACTACACCGCCCGCCACCGTGAAGACCTCTTCCTCACCCTGATAGCGCACCTTGATCACACCATACCCCAACGTGGAAAGCAGCGGCGCGTGGTGAGGCAAGATACCCATCTCGCCTGCCGTCCCCGGCAGTACGACGATATCGGCATCGCCCTCGAAAATCATACGATCTTGGGAGACAATCTCACAACGGATTGGCATAAGTACCTTCGATCTCTCTCTATCCGTGTGGCGCCGGCGCTCTCAACAATCGCCTCAGGCGACGGGAGAGCGCCTCAGCCACAATCATCAGGCGGCAGCCATCTCGCGGGCCTTGGCAATCACGTCATCAATCGTGCCAGCCATCATAAAGGCCTCTTCAGGGAGGTCGTCGTGCTTGCCATCAAGGATTTCGCGGAAGCCGCGCACCGTCTCACGAATGGAAACGTACTTCCCCGGCAAATTGGTGAACTGCTCGGCGACGAAGAACGGCTGCGAGAAGAAGCGTTCGATCTTGCGGGCGCGGGAGACGATCAGCTTATCGTCTTCGCTCAACTCATCAATACCCAGGATAGCGATGATATCTTGCAGGTCTTTGTAACGCTGCAACACCGCCTGCACCTCACGAGCGGTGCGATAATGCTCCTCACCGACGATCAGGGGGTCGAGGATGCGCGAGGTCGAAGCCAGCGGATCTACCGCCGGGTAAATGCCCTTCTCGGCGATCGAGCGCTCGAGGGCGATGGTGGCGTCCAGATGCGTAAAGGTCGCCACCGGCGCGGGATCCGAGTAGTCATCCGCGGGGACGTAAACCGCCTGCATCGAGGTGATCGAGCCGGTGTGTGTGGAGGTGATGCGCTCCTGCAATTCACCCATCTCGGTCGCCAGTGTGGGTTGATACCCCACCGCCGAGGGCATACGCCCCAGCAGCGCCGAAAC
>WFTY01000134.1 GCA_015485245.1 Anaerolineales bacterium
GGGCCTGGTTGTGGACGGTATCGTCGGCCCCAAGACCTGGGCGGCGCTGTTCGGGCCGTAACGTAAGAAAAGACCCGCACACCCCCTCTTAACGCGGCATTCCCTGTTCAACCCTCCCTCAGGATAGCCCATGCCGTGCAAGATTTTCTCATCCACACCCGTGAAGCCCTGCTCGCCCTGGCGCTGGGGTTCGACCCCCGCGCCGTGCTCAACCCCCAGCATACCGATGGGGCGGGGGATAAAACCGTCGCCGCGGAACTCAAAGAGGCCCTCAACGCCTTCAAGGCCCATGCCATGGACGCGGGGGGCCGACATGTGGATTACGCCCGTCTGGCGGGCAGCCCGGCCTACACCAGATACCGCGCCGAATGTTCCCCCAAACTGGCGCGCTTCAACCCCGGCACGCTGGAGAGCCGCGCCGAACAACTGGCCTTCTGGATCAACCTGTACAACGCCCTGATCCTCGATGCCGTGATCCGCTTTGGGGTAAAGAAAAGCGTCACCGAGGGATTTGCAGGAGTGCTGCGCTTCTTCCGCCGGGCGGCCTACAACGTGGGCGGGGTGCGCTTCAGCGCCGAAGACATCGAGCAGGGGGTGCTGCGGGGGAATCGCGGCAACCCCTACCTGCCCGGCCCGCAGTTCGGCCACCACGACCCGCGCCGCCGTTTTGTCCTCAACCCGGTGGACCCCCGCATCCACTTTGCGCTGAATTGCGCCAGCTGTTCCTGCCCGCCGGTCGGCGTCTACGAAGCGGGGCGCATCGAGCGGCAACTCGACATGGCGGCGCGCAACTTCATCGCCCAGGAAGTCAGGCTGGACAACGATAACCACACCCTGCATCTCTCCCCCATCTTCCGCTGGTACGCCGTCGATTTCGGCGGAGAACAGGGCATAATCGAATTTATCTGCAGATACTTACCGAAAAACGAGGCTCGCCGCCTGCGAGAGAATCGCCAAAACCTGCGTTTGCGCTACACTCCCTACGACTGGCAGCTCAACCACTGACCAGGCCACTGCATATGCACCGCTCCACGCCAAGAATTCACCGCCCGTGACCTGAACACCGACAGCCCGATCAAGATCATCGCCCACCGCGATTACGATCACGACGACTGTGTCCGCATTGCGAGGGCGCGGTGGACGTGTGGGCCTGGGACGGGACGACGCTCAGCCTGGATTGCTCCCTGGTCGCGCCAGCATCCCAATCCACACCGCAACCTGAGAGGCGTTCGGCTGCTTCATCATCGCTAACCTCATCCAATCGCTTTTACACGCCGCTTACACCATCTAAATCCTCCATAAAAGGGGGCTCGTATAATTATCGTTGACAATGCAATTCACCCATCGAGCACCCTCAGGAGAATTACTATGAAGCGCGTATCTAGAGCGATGAACTGGCTGTTTTTTCCGCTCACCCTGGTGATCCTGGCGTGTACAGGGTCGCCATCCACCCTGTCGGCAGCAGCCTCGCCACCCTCCCCAACGGCGCCCATCCAGCAAAGCCCACCTCCCGACATCTCCCTGGAGGGGAGAGAATACACCATCACCAACCCCACCAGCGGCGCGGCGCTGTACGCCGCCATCTACTATCCGGAAGACTGGGACGAAGAAAGCAACTTACCTGCCCTGGTACTGGTACCAGGGGGAAGTGGCGACAGCGGCAGTTTCGTGCGCGGCAGGGGAGCTCCCCCGCTGGTGCCCGCCATCACTCAGGCCGGGTATGCTGCAATCGTCTTCGACCCCGACGGGCGCGGGCGCAGCGAGGGGATCGAAGACTACGATGGGTTCGTGCAGCAGGACGGGCTGGCCGCGGTCATCCGCAGCGCGGCGACGTGGCCGGGTGTGGACGCGGACAACATTGGCCTGGTGACCACCTCCTATGGCATCACCATGGGAGCAGGCGCGCTGGCACGCCACCCAGATTTACCGGTACGCTTTCTGCTCGATTGGGAAGGCCCGGCAAACCGCGACGACACCGGCGGTTGCGACGAGGCGGGAACAGGTCATTTGCAAAAGGTCGCTTCCTGCGATGATGAAGATTTCTGGAGCCAGCGCGAGGCCAGCGCTTTCATCGCCCAGATCAACGTCCCCTATCAGCGCCTTCAATCCGAGAAAGACCATGTCCAGCCAGATAACAGCCACGCCATTCTAATGATCAACAATGCAGTGGAAGGCGGCGTCCCCTGGACACGGTTGAACGATCTGCCGCCCAACCAAACCTACGCCCCCAACAATCCGCCATCCATGCTGCCCGAGAGCACAGACAAGATGAAAAACCAGTTGATCATCCAATATGCGGGTGAAATGTTTGCGCTAGACAGCATGGCAGAGAGCACTGCAAGTCATCAGGGAAACGCGATCTCCTCCGTCCCAGCGGTCTTCTTCGTCGTACACATTGAGACCAGCGACCACAACACACAACCCGACTCAGTGACTGATGAGTGGTACATGCTGGAGGCTTTTGTCGCTCTGGCTGACCGCTACGGCTATAAACTGACGCTGGAGTTTCAGCCCCAATGGGCGGAATACGCCCTGGCGCGCCCTGAGGCGCTGGCGCAAATCCGCGCCTGGGAGGCTGCAGGGCATGAGATCGCCGTACACCACCACGGGGTCAGCCACGCCGCCTGGGATGGCTACACCAATGCGCCGGGATACCAGAACCGTCCGGAATACCGCGGCACAATGGACGACGCCATGGCGCTGCTCAACCAGTTGCCCGCCGATGGCGTCCCGCTCACCGGCGGGATGACCGACGAAGAAACTGATTGGCCCGCCACGCTGATCTACGCCACCGGTGGACTGGGGATGTCTGGTGGGGGACTGCGCTCCACGCCCGCGGCGGCGACCTACAACGACGTAAACGTCACCCAGGTGAGCAATCAGGGCTTTGTGCTCGGCTTCGGCCCGGAGGCCACGCTGGAAGAAATACAGGCTGCGGTGGAGGGGGCTGAACCCGGTGAGGTAGTCGGCATTACCACCCATCCCTTCAATTTCTGGGAGCATCAAGACGAAATCGAGACATTGTTCCAATACCTGCAAGCTACCGGGATAAAGATTCAGACCACCTCCACAATCCTGAGCACAAACCCATAGCGAGTAGAGGGACGCAGCAAGAAAAAACGCGCCCCAGAGACACCGAGTCCACGGAGTTCTCTCGAGGAATAACAGAGATTCTCTGTGGTCTCTGTCTCTGTGGTGAACTCTTGTCAGGCACAATTTACAAAACGATTACAAGACCTCAATAAATACCCTAATCCGACTGATATACTCCTTTTCAGAACCCTTTCCACAACACATTTGGAGGAGCACCGATGAAACACAAACGTATTTTCACCTTTCTGACCGCTTTGCTGATCGCCCTGGCCCTGTCCGGCGCGCCGCGTTTGGAGACGCAGGCGCAAAGCGGGGTCACGCCCGTGCCCGACGCCGACTACGGCGAGACCGAGTGGGGGCGCTATGTTCGGGTCCCCATGAACGAAAATTGCGCCAACATCACCGCCACACCAGTGATTGTGGGCGACTGGCTGATTTACCCCAGCCACGAATACATGGAGTGTCAACAGAACGCCGGCCCGTATGCCCGCGTGCTGTTCGGTTACAACTTGCGAGACGGGCAACTCTACACGCTCTACGAGGGCGCGGCGGGCGAGGCCCCACTGACCTACGACGCCGCGGGGAACACGCTCTACTGGACGGTCACATTCGGCGGCACGGTGCTGACCTTTGACCCCCAAACCCTGGAACTGCGCCAGAAGATGAGCGTGGGCATCACTTCGGATAGCGGCGGCGCGGCGCTGGACAACCTGTTCTACTTCGGGTCGGTCAACTCGCCGGGGAATGCCTGTCAGAACCCGCTCAACCCCAACTGCGGCGGGTTGTTCGCCATCAACGCCAACGGTGAGGTGGCGCGCCAACACAACACGGACGACGGATTCCGCGCCTGGATTGGCACCAGCGTGACCAGCGACGGCGAATACCTGTATTGGGGCAGCGCCGCGCAAACCGTAGGCGAGAAATCCGGCGACGAGACAGAGTATCTTTACGGTTGCTCGGTGATTAAGACGGACAAAGACCTCAACATCCTGGCGGCCTTCGACCCCGGAGACCTGGCCTGCTATAAACTGCCCTTCGAGGGAGCCAATATGGATTCCGTCTCCGGCGAGGTGGTACCCGACGGTAAGGGGGTGTGGGTGCAATATGTACGCCCTAACGACGAGCGCATGATGAGCGCCCTCTACCGCCTGGACAACGATTTGAATGAGGTTTGCCGCGTGGAATTCCCCTTCGAGCCGCAGACCCAGGCCGTGGGCTTCTACACCGCCCCCACCGTGGACGCGGGGGGAGACGCCTACATCGCCGTCAGCGTGCCGGACGAGGGGAATATCCGCCGCGGCCTGCTGCTGCGCGTGAGCCCCGATTGCCAGACCACCACGCTGGCCGAAGCGCCGGGCGCGTTCGCCCACGCCTCGCCCACCCTGGCCGATGACCAGTACATCCTGTTCGCCACCGACGGCAAATTACAAACCCTCACCCTGGACGGCCAAATCGTGAAGGAATACGCCCTGGCTTCAAACGCCCGCGTGCTCACCAGCCCGGTGATTCAGGATGGCGTCATCTATGTGTTGCAAGAGGACGGCACGCTGAACATCATCGAGAACAGCGGCCTCTCCGGGTATGGGAACGCCATCTGGCCGCGCTATCGCCACGATAACGCCGGTTCCGCCATACTTGGAGAGCAGGTCAACGCTCAGGGCGCAAATACAGCCCCCGCGGCCGCGCCATCCACAACGGTTGCAGAAAGCGGCAATGGGCCGAAGGGCGCGTTCCTCGCCTTCCACCTGGAGGTCAGCCGCGGGGGGCGCATCAAGCAACTGTGGCCGCTGCTGGAGCAGTTCATGAACCTGGCCGACCAGTACGGCGTGAAGGTTACGCTGCAATTCTCCTGGCCGTGGGCGGATTACGTCTACAAGAGCAACCTGCTGGACACCGTCTACGCCTGGGAAGCGGAGGGGCACGAGATCGCCCTGCACCATCACGGGCCGACGCACGCCTTCTTCGACGGCTACACCAACGCGCCCGATGCCATCGCCGGGAACATGCACGTCACCAATTACGATTACCTGGGCGACATGGGCGCGCTGATGGCCTTCATGGCTCCGCTCTCGCAAAAGGGCATCACCTCGGCGGGCATGTCCGACGAGGACACCGACTGGCCGGCGGGGGTGCTCTACTTCGCCACCGACTCCGGCGATTCGCCCTCCAAAGAAGACCTGCTCAGCCGCCCGGTGGAGACGGCGCACAACGGCTACCCGGTGGTGGAAATCTACAATGCCGGGTACGAGATCGATCATCTGGGCGCGGAATCCACCAACCTGGCGGACGTGGAGCACGCTTTGCAAACCGCCGCCCCCGATGAGTATCTGG
>WFTY01000135.1 GCA_015485245.1 Anaerolineales bacterium
CCCGCGCCGTCTTCGATGTCCCCGCAGAAGACCTCGACCGCTTGGTCGCAGAGTGGTGATCCAGAACATGCCATTCGTCGAGCCAGGCAGGTAACCAAGCCTACCCGGTTGCCCGCATCCTTTCCGCTAACCTGTCCAGATACTTTCCATCGTGGAGCGCAGAGACTGCTGAGAAAAAGCAAAGGGCCTTTGCGCTCCGCGTGCGCCAGCGGCGCAAAAACGGGCTATCGAGGGGCACACCCCCAGCTAACGCAAAGCCACGAAACTGTGGTAAAACTTAATCGCACCGCATCAGGAGTGAAGCGATATGAAACGCTATCAGTATGGATGGATTCTCTTGTTCATGGGCGCTGCGTTCAGCATCATGGCCTGCGGGCTGTTAAGCGATCTCGCCGATAAAGCCCAGCAAGTAGAAAACGCAGCTGGGACCGCCAAGGCGCTGGCGACCGCCGGGCAAGAAATCGTCACTCAGGTAAGCGGCAGCGGTGTGATGCAAACCGCCCTGGCCTACGCCACGCAGGCGGAGGAAAGCGGCCTGATGGAGACCGCCCAGGCAGCCATCGCCACCCTTCCTGGCCAGAGCGCCGACATCAAGGCCACCGCCGAGGCTGTCATCACCCAGGGCACGTACGGTCAGGCGCCGGCGAACATCCCCATCTTCCCCGGCGAAATCAACGCCTTCTTCGGCAGCAGCAGCCTGGTCACCTATAGCGCGCCGACGAACGTCCAATCCATTGTGGATTTTTACCGCCAGCAAATGCCCGTTTATGGCTGGGCGCCCGGCGGCGAAACCACCGTGATCACCTCATCCTACGCTGTGCTGAGTTACCAGAACGCCTCGCAACGCGTGACGATCACCATCAGCGCCACGCCGCTGACCAGCGAAAGCTTGGTGGTCATCAGCGTGTTCAGCAACTAACCTTTACAGGATTACAGGTTCTCTTTTCCATGCCCGTTCAGGACAAATTCGGCCGGCCGCTGCGCGACCTGCGCATCTCGGTCACTGACCGCTGCAACTTCCGCTGCTCATATTGCATGCCCAAAGAGGTCTTTGGGCGCAATTACGCCTTTCTCCCTAAAACCGAGCTGCTGACTTTCGAAGAGATCACCCGCCTGGCGCGGGTGTTTGCCGCCCTGGGGGTGCGAAAAATCCGCTTGACGGGGGGCGAGCCGCTGCTGCGCCGCGATATCGAGGTGCTGGTCGCCATGTTGGCCGAAATCCCCGACATTGAACTCACCATGACCACCAACGGCGCGGCGCTGGCGGAGAAAGCCCAGGCGCTCAAAGATGCCGGGTTGAAGCGCATCACCGTCAGCCTGGACGCGCTGGACGACACCACATTCAAAGCGATGAACGAGGTGGATTTCCCCGTGGCGCGCGTTCTGGAGGGGATCGAAGCCGCCCACGCCGCCGGGTTGACGCCGGTCAAAATCAACATGGTGGTCAAACGCGGCGTCAATGAGGGCGAAATTCTGCCTATGGCGCGCTACTTCCACGGCAGCGGCCACATCCTGCGCTTCATAGAATACATGGACGTGGGCGCATCCAACGGCTGGCGCATGGACGACGTCGTCCCGGCGAAGGAGATCGTCGAAACCATCCACGCCGAAATGCCCATCGAGCCGCTGGACCCCAACTACCGCGGCGAGGTGGCCCAACGCTGGCGTTTTAAAGATGGCGGCGGGGAGATCGGGGTGATCGCCTCGGTCACGCAGCCGTTTTGCGGCGATTGCACCCGCCTGCGCCTTTCGGCCAAAGGGGAGCTATATACCTGCCTTTTCGGGATCAGCGGCTACGACCTGCGCGCCCCGCTGCGCAGCGGGAGCGATGACGACGCCCTGGCCGAGGCTATTCGCAACCTGTGGCAGGGACGTCAGGATCGTTACTCCGAGCTGCGCACCTCCGCCACGGCCAATTTGCCCAAAGTTGAAATGTCCTACATCGGAGGCTGAATGTCCCTGCACAACACCATCGAAACCATCCTCTTCGACCTGGACGGCACGTTGCGCCACAACACCCCCTCAGCAGAGAAAACCCTGACCCGCATCGCCCTCGAGCTGGGGGCACGCATCCCCGCCGAGCGCGGCTTACAAGCCGCCCGCTGGGCGCATTACTACTGGGCGCAATCCGATGAACTGCTGGCCGATATTCAGCGCTTCGACAAGTTTGAGCCGGAATTCTGGGTCAACTACGCATACCGCTACCTGCTCGCCCTGGGGGTCACGGAAATTCAGGCAGCCGATCTCGCCCCGGCGCTCTCCAGCCGCATGGAAAC
>WFTY01000136.1 GCA_015485245.1 Anaerolineales bacterium
AGTCATGAGTGAAAAAGTTACGCAGGAGGCCGTCCTGGCTGCGCTGCGTCAGGTGCAAGACCCCGATCTGCGTAAGGATCTGGTTACGCTGAATATGATCCGCGATTTGAAGGTCAAGGGCGGTGAGGTGAGCTTTACCATTATGCTGACCACGCCTGCCTGTCCGTTGAAACATCAAATGCAGGCGGAAGCGACTGCCGCGGTGCAGGCCCTCCCCGGCGTGGAAAAGGTGGTGGTCAACATGGACGCCGCCGTCCCCAGCGATGGGCGCAACCGCGGCCTGCTCGCCATGCCGGTGCGCAACGCCATCGCGGTGGCTTCTGGCAAGGGCGGGGTGGGCAAAAGCACGGTGGCGGTCAACCTGGCGGTGTCGCTGGCGCAAAGCGGCGCCCGCGTCGGTTTGCTGGATGCTGATATCTACGGCCCCAACGTCCCCACGATGATGGGGGTCGAGAAGCTGCCCTCGCCGCGTGGGGATAAGCTGGTCCCTGCCGAGGCGTACGGTGTGCAATTGATGTCCATCGGATTTCTGGTCAAACCCGGCCAGCCGTTGATCTGGCGCGGCCCGATGCTACACTCGGCTATCCGCCAGTTCCTCACCGACGTGGCCTGGGACGAGCTGGATTATCTGGTGATCGATCTGCCCCCGGGTACCGGCGATGCTCAGCTCAGTCTGGCGCAGATCCTCTCCCTGAGCGGCGCGGTGATCGTCACCCTGCCGCAACAGGTTTCGCTGGACGACGCCCGTCGCGGTCTGGAGATGTTCCGCGAGTTGAATGTGCCTATCTTCGGCATTGTGGAAAACATGAGCTACCTGGAGCTGCCCGACGGGACGCGCATGGATGTGTTCGGCAGCGGTGGGGGCAAAAAGCTGGCCGAGGAGAGCGGCGTGCCGTTCATTGGCGCCATTCCCCTCGATCCGGCGGTGCGCCAGGGTGGCGATGCTGGTTCGCCGGTGGTCGTCTCCCAGCCGGATAGCCCCGTGGCTCAGGCGCTCAAGGCCGTGGCCGAAGACCTGGCGGCCAAGGTCAGTGTGGCTGCCATGCGTCAGGAGAACGTGGTACCGATCGAATTCGTCAAGTAGCAGGGGGAAGGCGACAAGCAACGCGTGATAAACAGCAAGGTGGCCGGGTGATGCTTCCCCGGCCGCCTTGTCACTTAATCGCTCCTGCTCTCCCCAACCTGCGGTACAATTACCCGCATGGAAAATTTCATTATTGGTGTCCGTTTTCAGCAGGGCGGAAAGATTTATCATTTCAGCGCTGACCCGTACCGCGAGGACTTGCTGGTGGGCGACCGCGTGATTGTGGAAACCAACCGCGGCCCGCAACTCGTGGAGGTGGTGCAGATCCTTGAGAATCCCAAGCCGCCGGAGAACGGCAGTTGGAAGCCGATCGTCCGCCGGGCGACGCCGCGCGATTTGCTCCTGCGGCAGTATTGGGAGCAGAAAGAGGCTGAGGCGCTGGTCAATTGTCAGGCGAAGATCCGCGCTGCTCGCCTCGCCGGGGTGAAGGTCGTCGCCGCTGAATTCAACCTGAGCGGCGATCAGTTGGTTTTCCTCTACACCTATGATGGCGATGGCAAGCTCAATCTCACGCCAGTGCGCAAAGCCATGCGGAGCCTCTACCGGGCACAGATCACCATGCGAAAGATCGGCCCGCGCGATGCTGCCCGCATCATGGGGGGGATGGGCGCCTGTGGGTTGGAGACGCGTTGCTGCTCGCTCTACATGGGCGAATCTTGTTCGATCACCATCAAAATGGCGAAGGCGCAAAACGTCTCCCTGGCCTCTTCGGAGATCACCGGGATGTGCGGTCGCCTGCGTTGCTGCCTGCGTCATGAGTACGAAGTGTACGCCGAAGCCCTCAAGGGGATGCCCAAGGTCAAAAAGCGCGTCATGACCCCGCAAGGGGAAGGCAAGGTGATTAAAGTCAACGCTCTGAAAGAAACGGTGCTGGTCAAACTGCCGGAGAGCGGCGTTAAAGAATTTCACCGGGATGAGATCAGCCTGCCGCAAGCCAAATGACGAATTGGATTCAAGAAGCGCGACGACTGTTTGATTACACCCGTAGCCTGCGGCGCGATTTTCACCGCCATCCGGAGCTGGGTTTTCAAGAGGTGCGCACCGCCGGGATTGTGGCCAGAGAGTTGACCGCCCTGGGCCTGGAGGTCAGCACCGGCATCGCCGAGACGGGGGTGGTCGCGCTGATCGAGGGCGCGCTCCCTGGGCCGGTAGTGCTGCTGCGCTTTGACATGGACGCGCTGCCCATCGAGGAGCAAACCGGCGCAGAATACGCTTCGCGGACCCCGGGGGTGATGCACGCCTGCGGCCATGACGGGCACACCGCGATTGGTTTGACCGTCGCTCGCCTGCTGGCCGCACATTCGGAAGACTTGAGCGGGACGATCAAACTAGTCTTTCAGCCGGCGGAAGAGGGCCTGGGCGGAGCGGCGCGCATGGTGGCGGAGGGGGTGTTGCAAAACCCGCGGCCGGATTTCTCCCTGGCGCTGCATTTGTGGAATGAGCGCCCGTTGGGCTGGCTGGGCGTGGGAGCTGGCCCAGTGATGGCCGCGGCCGATGCCTTCAGCGTGCACCTCGCGGGTAAGGGAGGGCACGGCGCGCTGCCGCACCAGGCCAACGACCCGGTGGTCGCCGCCGCGCAGGTGATCAGCGCGCTGCAAAGCATCGTCTCCCGCAACGTAGACCCGCTGGACACCGCCGTGGTTAGCGTGACCAGCGTTCACGGCGGCTCGGCCTTTAACATCATCCCGCCAGCGGTGGATTTGCAGGGTACGATCCGCACCTTTGCCCCCGCGACGCGCCAGTTGGTGCTGCGGCGCTTTGATGAGATTGTCACCGCGACGGCTGAAGCGCTGGGCTGTACCGCGCAGGTGAACCTGCAAGATGCCACCCCCGCGGTAATCAACGACTCGGGCGTGGCCGGACGGGTGCAGCGCGTGGCCGCGGCCCTGTTCCCCGAAGCAGAGCTGGATCGCCACTTCCAGACGATGGGATCGGAAGACATGTCTCTGATGATGCAGGATATCCCCGGCTGCTACTTCATGGTCGGCTCGGCTGATCCGGCGAGGGGGTTGGATGCCAAACACCACCATCCTGAATTCGATTTTGACGAGGAAGCTTTGCCGCGCGCTGCGGCGTTGATGGCCGCAGCAGCGGTAGAGATGTTGTGTTCCTGACGCTCCCCCTTTTCTCTGCGCTTGTGACGAAGCCCGGTTTTGAAGCCGGGCTTTTTTGTCAAACGTTGACGATTTTTCCAGGGCGTGCTACAATATTCCTGCGAATAATAAGATTAATCGGATTTATATGACGGAGATCGGATGAATTACTGGCGCGTTCCCTCTCAGTTCCTGGCTTACCTGGCCAAAAGCGCGCAAAACGGACATGGTGACGAGCATCTGCCGGCGATGAACCATCTGAGCGCCGAGCTGGGGGTCAGCGTGGCTCGCTTGCGCGAACAACTTGAGGTTGCCAAAGCGCTGGGTTTTGTGGAAGTGCGCCCGCGCACTGGCATCCGTCGTCTGCCGTATCGTTTTCTTCCGGCTGTGTGGCAATCCCTTTCTTATGCCATCAAGATCGATCCTAAAAACTTCGAAGCCTTTGCCGATATGCGCAAGCATCTGGAAGCCAGTTACTGGCATCAGGCGGTCGCCTCGTTGACGGAGGAGGATCATCGGGCGCTGCTGGCGCTGGTGGAGCGGGCCTGGGAGAAGTTGCGCGGCACGCCGATTCGCATCCCTCACGAAGAGCATCGTCAATTCCATTTGCTGATCTACAAGCGGCTGGGCAACCCCTTTGTACTGGGGATTTTGGAAGCTTATTGGGAGGCTTATGAGGCCTCCGGCCTCAATGTATATGCAGATTACAACTATCTGCAAGAGGTGTGGACGTATCACCAGAAGATGGTGGACGCCATCTGTTCGGGAGACCTGGACGCGGGCTACCAGGCCCTCCTTACGCATACCGATTTGTTGTATCATCGTCCGGGCGCCAATTCTCCTGAATGGTAGTTGGCCCGGCGGAATAATCGCATCAACCTAATCAGGAGCATGCATGACAACCCAACAAACACAAACCCAACCTCAAGGTGTCGTCACGGCCGACCGCGTGGTGAATGATTTTTCCATCACGGTGGGGACGGTGAACGGCTCCGGCAGTCAGACCTCGAATCTGACAATTCTGCGCGCCCTGTTCAAGATGGGGATCCCCGTCTCGGGGAAAAATCTGTTCCCCTCGAACATTCAGGGATTGCCTACCTGGTATACCATTCGAGCGAGCAAAGATGGTTACCTGGCGCGCCGGGAGACCACGGAGATCGTCATCGCCATGAACGCGGTGACCTTTGCCAGAGACCTGCACGCTGTCGCCCCCGGCGGGGTGTTCTTCTACGCCGACGACATCAAACAGGCGATCACGCGCGACGATGTGGTGGCTTACCCCATGCCGGTGAAGAAGCTGGCGCGCGAATCCGGCGCTCCCAGCAAATTGCGCGATTATGTCGCCAACATGGTTTATGTGGG
>WFTY01000137.1 GCA_015485245.1 Anaerolineales bacterium
CCTCAAGGCCGAGGGCGTGGACCTTCCCGGCGTCTACCAGGCCACCGAATTTCTCATCCGCGCCAACGTCCGCCCCGAGCTGCTGCCGGAGGACATGCGCGAGCCGCTGGAGATCGGCGATAAAGTTGTGGTGATCGGCGGCGGCGACACCGCCTCCGACGCCCTGCGCTCAGCGCTGCGCCTGGGCGCAAAACAGGTCACCTGCCTCTATCGGCGCACCGAAAAAGAGATGCCCGGTGGACGCAAAGACCGCAAACTGGCGCGCGAAGAAGGCGCCACCTACCAGTTCCTCACCCAACCCATCCGCTTCATCGCTGGCGAAGATGGCCGCCTGGCAGCGGTGGAATGCCTGCGGATGGAGTTAGGCGAACCCGATGAATCCGGGCGCCGCCGCCCCGTGCCGATCGAAGGCTCCAACTTCATCGTCGAGGCAGACACCGCCGTGCTGGCCCTGGGTTACTGGCCAGACGAAACCATCGGCAAAACCACACCCGATCTGGAAACCTACAACTGGGGCCTGATCGTCACTGATCCGGAGACCGGTGCCACATCACGCCCCGGCGTGTACGCTGGCGGCGACGCTGCCACCGGCCCCGACCTGGTGGTCACCGCCATGGTGGCCGGGCGCAAAGCAGCCTGGGCGATCGACGAATACCTGCACCAGCAAGATAATAAATAACCTCTCACCAACCAACACACAGACTTCCGGAGTCCTGGCGGCTTCGGAAGTCTGTGGTTATTCTGCGGTACAATCAGGCCAACGCCCATGGACGCAACCCCCGCCTATCTGTTCGCCGGAAAGCTGACCCGCGACTTCTACATCACCGCCGACGACCGCCCGGTCATTGACGTCCCGGGCGGCAACCTGCTCTACGCCGCCGTGGGGATGAAAATCTGGGAGACCGCAACGCCGGGGCTGATCGCCCGCGTGGGCGAAGATTACCCCCAAACCTGGATCGCCGACCTGCAACACAAGGGGTTTAACACCCACGGTGTGCATGTGCTTCCCCAGGCGCTGGATTTGCGCGATTTCTACGTCTTCCGCGATTCGCTCACCCCCCAACACCAGGACCCGGTGACTCACTTCGCTCGCCTGGGCATACCTTTCCCCAAAGTGCTGCTGGGATACCGCGTCCCTGGCGAGACGCCGATGGACAGCCGCACCACCCTCGGACCGCTCTCCATCCGCCAAAACGACATCCCTCGCGAGTACGCGGACGCCTCGGCGGCGCACATCTGCCCGCTGGACTTCATGACCCACAGCCTGCTCCCGGCTGTCCTGCGCCAGCATGGCATCACCACCGTGACAATCGATCCCGCCGCGGGATACATGAACCCCACCTTTTTCAACAACATCCCCAGCCTGCTCCCCGGCCTGACCGCCTTCATCCCCGCCGAGGAGGATTTGCGCGCTCTCTTCGAACGGCAGAGCGACGACATCTGGGAGATGGCCGAGGCGCTGGCGGGTTACGGCTGCGATATCATCGTGGTCAAACGCGGGGAGCGCGGTCAGTTGCTGTACGACAGCGCGGCGAAAACGCGCTGGGAGATCCCCGCTTATCCGGGAAGGATAGCGAATCCAATCGGCGCTGGCGACGCCTTTTGCGGCGGTTTCCTCGTCGGCTACCGGCGGACGTTTGACCCCCTGGACGCCGTGTTGCATGGCAACATCTCCGCTTCGCTGGTTTGCGAAGGCGAAGGAGTGTTCTACGCCCTGGACGCCACGCCCGGCCTGGCTGAAGCCCGACGCGAGGCGCTGCGTTCCATGGCGCGCAAAATCTAGTCTCCTCTGCTACGCAGATGGGGGAACAAGATCACTTCCCGGATGCTGTGTTGATCGGTGAGCAACATCGTCAGGCGATCCACACCCATACCAAAACCGCCGTTGGGGGGCATACCGTACCGCATGGCGCGCAGGTAATCCTCATCCATTGGATGGCGCTCTTCATCATCGGCGTCGTAATCGCGCCCCATCTCGAGGAAACGCGCTTCTTGATCCAGGGGATCGTTCAACTCGGTGAAAGCGTTGCACAGTTCCATGCCGCCGATGAAGCCCTCAAACCGCTCCACTGTCTGCGGATCACCGGGAATGGATTTCGCCAACGGGGAGATATCACGCGGGTAGTTATAAAGAAAAGTGGGCTGGATCAGGTTCGGCTCCAGGTATGTGCTGAGCAGCGCGTCAATCAGTTTGCCGCGCGGCGCGCCGGGCTTAGGCTCCATACCTTTTGCCTGCATCGCCGCCGCCAGGCTCTCCGCCGTAGGGTGCTGCTGGATGTCAATACCTGTGGCATCCAGCAAACCTTGACGCAGCTCAATCCGCTTCCAGGGCGGGTCGAGGTTGATCTCGTGACCCTGGTAGGAGAAAGTACGTCTCCCCAGAACGCGATCAGCCACAAAAGCCAGCATTTCTTCGGTCAGGGCCATCACCTGCTCATAATCAGCATACGCCCAATAGAACTCCAACTGAGTGAACTCCGGGTTGTGCTTGAACGAAACGCCTTCATTGCGAAAATCGCGCCCGATTTCATACACCTTCTCCAGGTTGCCCACCAGCAAGCGTTTGAGATAAAGCTCAAAAGAAATGCGCAGATAGAGGTCTTGTTTGAGTTGGTTGTGATGGGTGATGAAAGGTTGCGCCGCGGCGCCGCCGTAAATCGGCTGTAGAATGGGGGTCTCCACTTCAAGAAAATCGTGCTCATCCATAAAGTCGCGCAAGGCGCGCACGATGGCGGCGCGCTTGCGAAAGATAGCGCGCACCTCGGGGTTGACCGCCAGATCAGCGTAACGCTGGCGGAAGCGGGTTTCCGGATCGCTCAACGTGGCATGGGAAACCACCTCGCCATCCACCACCTCGTCTTTGGCGGCAGGCAGCGGCGTGATCGCCTTCGCCAGCATACGGAAGTCATCCACCCATAAAGTGACCTCGCCGGAGCGCGTTCGGAACATCCGCCCGCGGGCCTGGATGAAATCGCCCAGGTCAAAATCGCGGTTGAAAAATTGCAAGTTTTCCAGGCCGATATCGTTGGCGCGGAAGAACAACTGCACGCGCCCTTCACCATCCTCAATGTGAGCGAAGGTGATCTTCCCCATCGGGCGCATAGCACGCAACCGCCCCGCCAGCGTGACCTGCACTTCAGCCTCGCCGCCCTGCGCCTCCACTGCTTCAAACGCCTGAATGGCGGCGCGACTGGTGTGCGTGCGTTCGGCGCGGGTAGGGTAAGGTTCAATACCGCGCTGACGCAGGGCTTCCAGTTTTTCCAGCCGAATTTTCTCCAACGGGCTGAATTCTCTCGCCATGATTGCTGCTCCTGTTTAAAAAAAGCCCCGCGCCAGGTTGCTCGCGCGGGGCCGAATGGGTCAAGCCCCAGGTTCACTCCACCTTAACAATTTTCACCGTAAACGAACCGTTTGGCGCTTCCACGGTCACCACGTCACCCTTCTTATGGTTGAGCAACGCCCGGCCCAAGGGCGATTCGTTTGAAATCCGCCCGTTGGCCGGGTCGGCCTCGACAGCGCCGACGATGGTATAGCTCTCCGGCTTAGTGCCGTTTTCCTGGATCGTCACCGTGGTGCCGATCTGCACCACGCCCTTAGGCTGTTTGTCACTGATCAGCTTGGCGTTTGCCAAAAGCAGTTCCAGTTCTTGAATACGCCCTTCGACAAAAGCCTGTTCGTTGCGCGCCGCGTCGCATTCCGCGTCCGCGTCCACACCCGCATCGCCATCTTCGAGCGCTTCGCGCAAACGTTCGGCCACTTCCTGGCGGCGGGTTGTGCGTAGATATTCCAGTTCCGCCTGGAGTTTCTCGTAACCTTCTTTAGTCAGGTATGTTGGTGTCATCATGCTATCCTCCGCCCCCGCATTCTGTTCCGCCTGGAATGCGTGGTCATAAAATAAGCAGCATTTCGGGGGCGCTGAAATGCCGCTCTCGTCAGCAGGGATAAAAAAAGGACGCACTTCCCTGCGCCGCGGCAAAATTCTAGCACAAGTTTATCCGCGTGACAAGACTTTCTTTAGAACTTTTGTTCCAAGAAATCAGCGCTCCGCCGGCGGCATTTGATAAAGCGCCACCCCTCCGGTCTGCGCAGCATACGCGCGGATGGCAGCGCTCATCTCATCCAGGTTATCCCAAAATGTGCTGATTTGCGAACGGTGCGCGGCAACCGCCTCCTCCCAGGCCTGGACGGCTTCGCGCGACAGCGGAAACACCTCGGGAACGAGCGGATCGGGGGAAAAATCCGTCTGCCACAGCACGTAAGGATAATCAGCGTAGTACCTGCGCTCCATGCTCAGACGTTCCGCGGCAGTACGCACCAGACGGTGATCCACATGCCCCCCCAGAGCGAGAGGCACCACCAGCCGGGCGTCAGGCGGAAGCTGGCGCGCCAGGATTTGCGTCAGGTGGGTCACCAGCGCCTCCTCCCCCGGATGCAGCTTACCAAAGATGTCCATCACCTGCAGGTAGTACCAGTCCCCTTCCTCATCCCGACGGTAAATACAATCCGGGACGGAAAAATGGCGATACGCCGCACCCATACGTTCGCAAGAGGCAATATCCTCCTCCCGGCGAACAGCGACAGCGCTCCTGCCAGTTCCCCAACGGGCGTGCAGGCCCTCGGCAAAGGGCGAGAACGGCCCGGGCGGGGGATCCCCCGCGCAGATCGTCCACACCTGCACGGCATCGCCGCGCTGGGCCTGCTCCCACAACAAGCCACCCACCGAGAGCGCCACGTCATCCAGATGAGGAGATAGATAAACCCATTCCATACATCGGCCTCAAATTCTTCTGCCAGGAATACGCAATCACAGCGCAACTTGCTTGACAGAATATGCCATCTTATTTATGATAGAAATAATCCAAATTCCAGGCGAGGGAGAGATCACCTTGCCGGAGCACCTACTTACATCAAGACATGGAGGTCTTTCATGTATAAACTCATCAAGGCCCTGGATGCAAAGTTCGGGTTCGAGCAAGCCAGCGCCCATTGTGACGTGCCTTGCGGCATTTACGATCCTATTGTAGCGCAAATCAGCGCCCTGACCGTCGTCCGCATGATGGATTTGATGGCTGCGCTGGAAGGCGAGGGCGTGGCATACCAAAACAGCATGTCGCGCTACATTGCCGTCAAAGAAGAGCATGCCGAACAGGCCAAACACGAGATCCGCGTGATCTGGGGCGATTTCATCAAAGCCGATCACCTGGCACAACACCCCGAACTCACCGACCTGGTGCACAAGATCATGCAACTGGGCTCCAAGGCTCGTCAGACCGCCGATCGCGAGGTGGGCGTGGCGTTCGTGGAAGCTATCAACCAGTTCGCCGAGATCTTCTGGGCGATCAAAGGTGTGAAGACCAAGAAAGCTAAAGCGCCCTATGCCCCCGCGCTGGAGATGGTCTATCCCGACCTGTAACCCTGACCAGAAAATTTTCCCAAAGGGTGTGTGAGGCGCGGAGCGCCCTGCACACCCTTTTTTGCAACCGGTCACTACGGAACAACGGCAAAGCCATGCTAAAAATCGTTCGCCTGCGCGGGGAAAGCCTCTCTCCCGAATTTCAGCCCGGTGATTACGTGTTGTTGTGGACAGGAAAGCGTTCACGGCGCGCTATCCGGGAGGGCGACGTGATCGTCTTTCGCCAGGCCGCCTACGGCACGATGATCAAGCGCGTGCAGCAAATCGAACCTGAGAGCGGCTGGCTACATGTGCGCGGCACACACCCTCACAGCGTGGACAGCAACCGCTTCGGCCCCATCCATCCGGAGGAAGTCATCGGCAAGGTAATCGCTCACCTCCGCCGCCCGCGCGAGGAGATCAATCAATCCTGAGAGGCTTGATGCTGCAACTATTCCCGCATGGCTACCGCGGCTTTGGCGCCATCCCCCACGGCGACGGCCACCTGCGCCAGGTTGTTGGCGCGCACATCCCCCGCAGCAAAGATTCCCGGCACCGAGGTGCGCATGTACTCATCGGTGAGGATATAGCCGTTGTCATCCAACGCCACCAACCCATGGACAAAATCCGTATCGGGCTGGTAGCCAACATAGATGAACACCGCCGCGGTAGAGATCTCCTCAACCTCGCCGCTTTGACGATTCTTTATCACCAGCGCGGTAACCGACTGATCCCCTTTAATTTCTATCGCCTCGTGAGAGAGTTTACACACCGCTTTGGGGTTGCCCTGCACGCGCTCCTGCAACACTTTTTCGGCGATAGAGTGATCCAGATACTCCACAAAGGTCACTTTGCGGGCGTACTGCAAGAGGATTTCAGCCTCCTGCAAGCCAGAGTTGCCGCAGCCAATCACAACAACATCCTGATCTTTGTAGAGCGGGCCATCGCAGGTGGCGCAGTAAGAAACGCCACGCGGGTAGAATTCGTCCTCTCCGGGGATGCCCAGCTTCCTGGGACGGCTGCCGGTTGCCAGCAATAGCGCCCGGCCGCGATACACTTTTCCACCCTCGGTATAGACTTTCAAAATCCCGTTGGCACCCCTCTCGATGCGCGAGACGCCGTCAAACTCGGCCAGTTGAGCGCCAAAGCGTTCCGCCTGCTGTTGGAAACGTTCCATCAATTCCGAGCCGTCAATCCCCTGGGGGAATCCGGGGAAATTTTCAATTTTGTGTGTCGAGGCAGCCAGGCCGCCGCTGGCCTCTTTTTCCAGAATCAGCGTTTTCCAGCCGTCGCGGGCGGTGTAAATCCCTGCCGTAAAACCGGCCGAACCCGCGCCAACGATAATCACATCAAACAATTGTTGATCGTCAATCGTCTGTTCGCTACCGATATTGAGGTTAAACATCATTCACGCTCCTGTCCGTTTTTCTATCATCCATGTTACAAACAGACACCGCAAGCGAGGCAGACAGCTTGCGGTGCAAAAACCCAGAGATGGAGAAAGCGTCACTCCTCAGCAGGGATATACTCTCCCTGAGCGTTCAGCTGGCGCTCCCCATCCCCCCGGTCTTCGTAGATGAAGTAACGCAACGAAATCGGCACAACCTGCGACAACATGGCCTGCGCAGGGCAGTAGCGCACCGACGAGAGTTCAATCGCGCGCAACACCGCCGCCTCGCTCACCCCACGCCCGGTGACGTGATACTCAACCACCGCGCGGGTGAAGACCTTGGGATGTTGTTCCGCCCGATCGGTGTGTACGTTGACTTCAAAATCCGTCACTTCCTGCCGCTTCTTTTGCAGGATCGAAATCACATCCATAGCGGTGCACCCCGCCAGGCTGACGGCCATCAATTCGATAGGACGAAAGCCGTCGTTATCGCCGCCCACCTGGGGAGATGCTCCCAGCGGGACCTCGAAACCGGTATCGGCGGTGCCGGTGAAGCTCATCCGGCCGCGCCAGGTTACTTTGGCATCCATCTTGCTCTCCTTACTCTTGCAACAAAGGGGCGACGTACGCCTCCAATACATCATACCGGATCGCGCCCGTCCAGGCCAGGCGCACCTGCCCTTGCGGGTCGATCACATAGGAACTGGGGAGGCTATTGGTACGAAACGCCCGCAGGGCCTGTTCGTCGGGGTCCAGCCACATGGGAAAGGAAACGCCAATCTGTTGGACAAACGTCGCCACCTGATCGGCTGGATCCCCCGCGCTGATGCCGACGAGCACAAAGTTCTCTTCGCGATGAGCTTGGTAGAACGCCTCCAGCTCCGGCATCTCAGCCCGGCAGGGCGGGCACCATGTCGCCCAGTTATTCACCAACACATACTTCCCACGGAGGTCGGCCAGGGCGACGGGATTCCCTTGCAAATCAGAGAGCGCCAGGGCGGGGGCGGGGAAATCCACCTCCGCAGGGATGGCGGAGGGAAGATTTCCCAACCCTGTCGCCTCCGACGCATCCCCCGACCGCAAGCGGGGAGAGAGCACCGCAGCCAGGGCGATCAACATCAACCCTGCCCCCGCGACCATCAGGGGAACGGCCGATCGTCTCGCCTGGTACTTTTTCTTCGCCATAACGCTTTCTTTACCTGTGATGATGTATGCGCCGCGAATCGCTTTGCAATTCCCCGCGCAGATACGCTTGAACAGCAGCAGAGGCCGAGCCACCAGCGAGCACCACTTCCAGACCTGCTTCCTGAGCGCGCTGGTAGGCCGGTTGCCCCATACCGCCACAGATCAACACCTGGCAATCTTGAAGTGCCGCAATCATCTGAGCGCCGAGGCCGTGCCCGTGATGCCCATTGTGAGCATGATGATGATGATGATGCTGCTGCTGCTGCGATGAATGGTGCGGCTTGGCGCGTAACTCATCGGCGACTACCACACCCTCCTCCACCTGATAAACTCGCACCCAGGGGGCCATCCCAAAATGGCTGCTGATCCTTTCGCCATCTTCCTGGGTGACGACTGCGATTTTCTTGTTCATCTTAGTTCAATCCCAGCAAACGGTCAATCTTTGGACGATCGAAACCGATCACAATTTTGCCGCCGATGTCAATCACCGGCACGCCCTGTTGTCCGCTGCGACGCACCATATCACGCGCCGCGGCGGGGTCGCGGGAGACATCCACATCCTTGAAGGGTACACCGCGCTCACGCAGGTATCGCTTCGCCTTTTTGCAAAAAGTGCACGTCGGCGTGGTGAACATAATTACGCGAGGATATTTTTTATTGGTCGTCTTTGCCATATTCCCATCACTCCTCTCTTTCGAGCTTGAATGATCGCACGAGAATTCATTTCAGGGGCACAGTCTCATCTATCTCAGGAAGCCACTACACGTTGGATTTCAGCCAGCAGATGCTCTTCGGGCACCGCGCCCACCACACGGGCGGCGCCGTGGTTGATCGAGGTATCCGGCACGCCGCTGACGCCAAACTGGCTGGTCAATTCGGGAAATTCGGAGGCCTCCACCATCTCGGCCTGAACCCATTCGCTTTCCAGCGCCATTTGATGCGCGAGCAACACGGCTCGCGGGCAATACGGTCAGGTGGGGGTTACGAATACTTGCAGGTGAACCGGCTTTGAGAGCTTGCTCAGAAAATCACGCGTGGCCTGGGTCAAGCCCGAATCGCGACTGGAAACACGCAGCAAATCATGAATAAGCGAACTGAATTCATGTCCCGAAGGGATCCCGGCATAGCGGATGCCGTAATCTTGAACTTCCGCGCCGTTTTTCGCTGCCAGCACCAACGTGGGCGCTTTGTCCACGTGAAACGCCGCTGCGGTTTCTGCATCTTCATCAAGATCATACGAGCGCAGCGAAAGCTTATCACTCAACTCCGTCACTTCACGAACCAGATTCTGTGTATCTTCACAGTAAAGACAATCCTCAGCACGGCCGAAGAACAACACCTCTACCGGCTCTTTAAGATCCGCAAAGACCTGACGAACCTGCTCCTTGATCTCACTATTCAACAGTTCAGCCATACACGAACTCCTCAGGTTTCTCCTACAGAATTTTGATTGCCAGGCTCAGCCATGATGAATGTCGTGATCTTCCGCTTTGCGCCTGGCAATCCAACCCATTGGATGCAACCACCGCTAGAAGGTTACATTCCCCCGGCACAAAAACTGCGGAGAACAAAAAGCGGTAGACGCTTAAACGCCCACCGCAACAATCTGACACCGCTTTGCCGCTCAGTCCAGGTAGTCTTCCAGCTTTAGGCGTTGAAACAGGCGCGCTCGCACGTCCGCGGGGACTTCCGGTTCGGCAATCGTCTCCCGGTAAAGCTCAATCGTCTTTTTGAGCGTGTCAATCACCACGCGACAGTCCTCGCAATCCGCCAGATGACGCTCCAGTTCGCGGCACAACGCCTCGCTCAACTCGCCATCCACATAGGCGGAAAGCGAATCCAGCAAATGGTGGCAAGATTCAGAAGGCGACATGATCCCATTCCTCTTTGGCTAGGAAACCTGCGGCAAGCGCTCTTTGAAATACACCGTCAGGGCCTCGCGCAAGGCCAGCCGGGCGCGATGCAGGCGCGTCTTCACCGCTGCTTCACTGATCTCCAGCACCTGCGCGGTTTCGCGCACCGAAAGCCCCTCTAGTTCCCGCAACACAAATACCGTTTTCAGCGTTTCGGGCAGGGCTTCAATGCTGCGCTCCAGATGACGGCGCGCCTCCTCGGACATCAATTCGCTCTCTGGCAGGCAACACCAATCTACAATTTGCAGCGGCAAGCCGTCATCATCCGCATCGTTTCCGCCCGGCGAATCCACGGACACCGTCGGCGGACGCTTCTTGCGCAACAGCATCAGGGCCTCATTTGTGGCGATGCGATACAGCCACGTGGACAACCTGGAGCGGCCATCAAACCGGGGCAAGGCGTTATACGCCTTGATGAAAGTTTCCTGTAAAATATCTTCGGCGTCTTGCGGGTTTTGCAGAATACGCTTCGCCAGGCGATAGATCATCCCGGAATAGGCGTCTACCAGGCGGGCAAACTCCAGCGGATCGCCGCGACGCAAGGCTTCCAGCGAGAAATCTTCGCTGGAAACTGGGTTTTGGCTCTTTTGAGGGTTAGATGCGCTCTGGGGCATTTTGGTTACCGCCATCAGGCTCCATTGTAACACGCAGCTTCTTGCAGAAGCCACATGTGAACAGCATCACAATATATTGTGAAATATATCACTTTAAGAATTTCACGAAATACGTTATCCTATACTCGCAAGCCAATCCACGAACACAAGGAGAGTCCTATGAGTGAAACAGTAAGCCTTGATGCCCTCCTCCCCGTTGAAATGGCGCACCGAGCTGAGAAAATTGGCGTGCGCAAAACCCAACTTCCAACGCTCCACATGTTCGCCCTGGCCTTGCTGGCTGGAGCGTTCATCGCCCTGGGGGCGATCTTCGCCACGACAGTCGCCGCGGGGACCAGCGAGGCGCTCCCCTTCGGGGTCACCAAATTGCTGGTCGGCCTGGTCTTCTCCCTGGGAC
>WFTY01000138.1 GCA_015485245.1 Anaerolineales bacterium
GAGTTCTTCAGGCGGGATTTTTCCAGCCGCACCAGGTCGAAGTACCAGCCGCGGTCGGGCACCTGTTCCGCGCGCGCCAGGGCGCGGTCGGCCGTCGCGCCCAACGCCAGGCCGGGGGGCAGGGCGAGCGCTTTTTGTGAGGAGGTGAGCACGAAGTCCAGTCCCCAGGCGTCCATTTCCATCGGCGCGCCGCCCAGCGAGGAGACCGCGTCCACGCAGATCAGAGTCTCCGGGCTGGCCTGGCGCGCCGCGGCGGCGATTTCGGCCACCGGGTTTTGCAGCCCGGTGGAGGTCTCGTTGTGCACCACGATCAGGATGTCGTGTTGCTGCGCTTGCAGCGCCTGCGCGACCGCCTGGGGGTCTACCGGTTGATCCCACTCGAACTCCAGGCGAGTGACCTGTTTGCCGTTGCTCACCGCCACGTCATGCCAGCGCTGGCCGAAAGCTCCGTTGACGCAGGCCAGCACGCTGCGGGGGGCGAAGTTGCGCACCGCAGCTTCTTGCAGACCGGTGCCGGAGGAGGCGCTGATGAGAACGCGATATTGCGTGCCAAATAAGCGCCGCGCTTTTCCCTCGGCGCGATGGAAGATTTCTTCGTATTCTTTGCTGCGATGCGGCAGCATCGGATGCGTTTGAGCGTTGAGGATGTCCGGGTCGACGTCAACCGGGCCGGGGACGAACATGGGAGCCATAAGTCTTACCTCCGGGGCGTGTGGATCAGATTTATTGCGGTGCAAATCGTCTGTTCATTGTACCAGCGGGAGGCAGGGCGGCAAAGGTATAATTCCCCCTATGCGAAAAATCATCCCCTGGTTGCTCGTTCTGGCGTTCGTGGTGCTGGCCTGTTCGGATGCGGGGGGGATCACGCCCACAGTGGCGGTGTTGCCTTCCCCTTCTCCTGCGACGGTTGCTACTTCTACCCCTGTCGTTGCTCCGCAGGATTTCAGCGTGCGCTTTCATCCCGATGGCGGCCTGTATGTTGGCGACCGGGTCAGCGCGGAGGTGATCGCTCCTCCGGGCTTCGTAGCCGGGGATGACGAGAGGGTGCAGTGGATCATTGATGATACGGTGCTTGGCGAGGCGCGCATTGCTCCCTTTGGCATTGGCAGGCGCCAGCAGGCGACGTTTTACTGGTTGTGGGATACGTCGGGTCTGGTGCCCGGGGAGCACACGGTGACGTTCTCTCTCCCAGAGCGCAGCTTGAGCTGGGAGGAAACGATCTTGCTGCAACCCGCGGAGGTGCTCCCGCCCGAAGAAAGCATTGCTGGTTGGACAAGGGTGGAGAGCGATTGCTGTGTGTTTTATGTGATCCGCGGCAGTGCAGCGGATCGGGATATTGAGCGGCTCCTGGCCCGCGCGGATGCCCAGGCCTCCAGCGTGCAGGCTCAATTGGAGCATACGCCTGGCGCCCCGTTGGAGATCATCCTGTTGAGCCGCGTGCTGGGACATGGCGGTTTTGCCCGCGGGGAATTGTACGTCTCTTACCTGGATCGCAATTACGCGGGCGGCGATTTTGACATGATCCTGCACCACGAGATGGTTCATCGCCTGGACGCCGACCTGGAGGGAGTGTTTCGTCCGCCGATGCTGGTGGAGGGGTTGGCCGTTTACCTGAGTGGGGGGCACTTCAAGCCTGAGACGTTGATGCCCCGCGCCGCGGCGCTTTTGGGGTTGCAGGCGCAAAATCCGCAGGCGGAGTGGTATTTCCCGCTGGAGGTGCTGGTGAATGATTTTTACAACACGCAACACGAGATCGGCTATCTCCAGGCGGGCGCGTTGGTGGAATTTATGGTGGATACCTGGGGCTGGGAGACGTTTGATGGGTTTTACCGTGCCATCCCCTCTCCAGAGGAGGGAGGGACGAACGCCGCGGCGTTTGAACAGGCGTTGCAGGAGCACTACGGCCTCACGCTGGCGGAACTGGAAAGCCAATTCCGGGAGGCTTTGCGCGCTCTGCCGGTGCAATCAGCGGATGAAGCGGATGTGCAACTGGTGGTGAGGTTTTACGACACCGTGCGGCGCTATCAACAGGCGCTGGACCCCTCGGCGTATTTCCTTTACGCCTGGCTGCCGGATAGCGCGACGATGCGAGACGAAGGTATTGTGACAGACTTCCTCCGCCATCCAGATGGGATAGAAAACGTGGTGCTGGAATCTTTGCTGGTGCAGGCCGACCGGGCTTTGCGCGCCGGGGATTATGTCCAGGCGCAGACGGCGATCGCGGCGGTGAATCTGGTGTTGAGCGCGATGGAGCTCGGCGCGCCTTTCCCTTTGAGGGTGCATCCCTGGGCCGCGCGCATGACTCAGGCTGCAGAGCTCCTCTCCGGGCAGGGATTTCGGGTGCGTTTGTTGCAAATGGCCGGTGATGGGGTAGACGCCTTCGTCGGCGCGCCCGGCGA
>WFTY01000139.1 GCA_015485245.1 Anaerolineales bacterium
AAGTCCCAACCCCAACCGAGCGGGTCGGAGAGCACAGAGAGCACATAATGCGCTTTGGGCAGCGCAAAAGACAACGTGAAGGCCACCCAGGCAGAAAGCCCCAAGGGGAGCAAGGCCTGCGCCTGGCTGGCGATCGCCTGGCGAAGGGAAAACTTGCGCTGACTTCCTCTGCTGAACCACACCGCCAGGCTGAACGCGCCGGGCAACAACACCAGGTTCAAGGCAAAGAACCCCAGGGCGTAGTGCGCCCACTCAAGCGATCCGATGGCATAGGCGGCGTTCTTCAACGCTCCCCATTGCCCGGTAAACACCGCGGCGAAAGTCAGCGCCGATCCCAGCATCACGCTGGCAAAAAAGGCTTCGTCCAGTTTGCGCCCGGGGCGGGCTGAGAGCAGGTCTTCTCCCCAGGGGCGAATGTTAAGCGCCAGGTTGTCACTGGGGCAGGCGCGCAGACACTCCAGGCACAAACCACAGGCCGCGCTATCCACCAGCGCAACCGGGTACACGCCCCACGGACAAACCTGGTAGCAGGTCTTGGGACGGTGGGCCGCGCAAATGGACTTGTCCAGCGCGCGCACTTCCACCGGAGCCGTCTTGGCATAAATGCCGGTGAAGCCGCCAATAGGACAGATATAATTGCAAAAGGCGCGCTTTTCAAAGAACAGACTGAGGCCAATCGCCAGGGCGAACAACGCCGCCAGCACCCAGGCGGTGACGCGCGGGTTGGTGAGCGTGACCGCGCTGAAAATGCCGATCAGCAGAAAGGCGCCAGATTGCAGCCAGGTTCCTCGCAGTTTCTTTGGCCAGCGCCGGTTGAGACCCAGGCCCTTTCCACGGCTGAGGATGCCGCCCTTTTGCAACCAGTCACCCGGCAGGGGAATGGGGCACACGCTGCACCAGGAGCGCCCGCCCAAAGGGATGAACCCCAGCTTAAGCGCCGTCCACCAGGCGATCCACACGAAGATGATGGCGAAGTTGTGGCTGCCGACGCGTGAACCGGCGATCCCCGCGATGATGGCGAAGACAAACCCCGCCAGGGCGACCGCGCGGACGAGGAACTGCGGCCAGGGGCTTTCCAGCCAGGGGCGCAACCAGGAAACCCGGTAAAGGTTCAAACGTCCCATCCGCCCCCGTTGAACAGGTACGCCTGACGCATTTTCACCAGGCAACAGTCGGGGGAGATTCACTTCGGCCACTTCCACATCCCCACCGCGGAGAGCACTAACGCCAGGGCGCCAGCGCGCAATAACAGCGTGTTCGGCCCTACCTGGAGCTTGCCAATCATGAAGGGGTGCATATCGCCACAGGTCACCGAGCAGCGGAAACGAAAGCTGCCCGCGCGATCGGCGACGAAGGTCAAACGCGCCACCTGGCCGGGATCAACCTGCACGCTCACATCATACCCATCGATGAACAGGCCGTGTACCACATCGGTGGAGGTCAGCTCGATCGTCACCCGATCGCCAGGATTGACCTGGATCGCAGCAGGCGAAAAAGCGAATCGGCTGGCTTCCACACGCAAGATGCGCTCGACGGGTGGCTTTGAAGGGGAAGGCAGCGGCGCAAAAGCGATCAGCAACACGGCAACCAGCACACCGCCCAACACACCCGGATTGCGCCGAAACACGATACTCATCCGACCACCTGGCTCATTCGACCACCCGCCCATCCAACCGGTGTGATCGTCACGGCATATTGGACGGCCCGAAGGCGCTGTACGTCTGGTCAATATAAGCGCGGATTTCCGGCATGGCTTTGCCTTCATCCAGCATGCGCATGGCGTCCTGAGTGATGTCCACACAGATCGAACAACCCAGGGCGTGTTCTTCGAACACCAAGGAGCCATCGGCGTTCTCGTCGGCCACGTAACAAGAGTAATTGGACGTATGCCCCATTGCACCGCAGCCGCAGTAACAGGGCAACTGGGTGAGTACATCCGGATTGGCGACGGCAAAGCGATACGCGTCGCTGACCACTTCGGGCGCGGCCTGCACGTCAGGCGGCATTTCTTCCATAGGGGCCAGCGTATACGCCGCGGAACCAGCCAAACTGCACCCCGCCAGCGCCAAAGCGATCAGTATGAGCATCCCGACAACAACAACCGACTTCTTCTGCATAGCATTTCTCCTCGGAAGACGAGTATTTCCCTCATCTTACCGGAAGCCAGACAGCGCGTCATGCGCCAGATCGCTCGTTTTGGGGTAGGCAATATTGCCTATGTCTTTCATCCCTCATCCACAGGAGAAGCCTCATGCTCTTCTTCCGCCATCAAGAGCACCTTCCCACGGAGGATCAGCGCCTCTCGTTGTTGTTGATAATCTTCCTCAGAAATCTCGCCCGCACGATATGTATCATCCAGGGCGGCGATCTCAGCGATCAGATGGCGATATGCCACCGAATCCAGGGAGTCATCCCATTCGTCCTCCAGATCATGTTGCGGCCTGCGCCACCACCAGATCCCCGCGGCGACCAGGGCGAGGCCGAGCACCAGCGCGCCCAGGCCCATTTCTCGCCGTGAAGCAGCTAGCGAACTACCGGACGCCGCGGCATCACTTTCCCCGAGGAGGGGCACCTCATTGGTGGGCCGGCCAGAGATCGCGATATCAATGCTCTCGCCCGCCTTCAACGAGGGATGCGAATACACATCGAAAACAAAACCATCCTGTGTGGTTTGAGTGCGTTCAAACGTCAGGCCATCCCCTGCAAATTGAATCCCATCGTCCTGCGCGATGAGGAATTCCAGGCGTTCCACGCCCATGGGAGGAGCAAAAACAAATTCCAATTGATCCGTGTAGGGCAGGAAATAACGCACCGCCACCTGGGTGGAACCCTGCCCCGGCGCAATGGGGGCAGTATCGGCAAAGCCGCCGGGGAACTGAATAAAACGCCCGTCGTTCTGGCTGTTAAAGGTGACCGCGATGGCCTCCTCCGGCAGCGGGAACTGCAGGGTGGCACTACGCCCATCTTCCAAAGTCACAGCATCAGCGACGGTGTACTCCCCCGCGTTGGAGAGGATATACATCTCCAACACCTCCAGGCCTCCCTGATCGAAATAAAACAACACATGGCTCTGATCGATGCTCACCGCAGATAAATCAGCCGCCGTTTCATAAATCGGCAGTTCAAACTCCAGCGAGGTAGCGTCCAGTTCGGGAGACTGAACATCAGAAAAATACGTCACACCGTTGTAACTGGCCATCACGGCGTAAACCAGGTCTGGATCAAACCCCACATCCGAAAACAGAAAACTGCCATCGGGCTGCGACTGCCCGTGGAGCATACCAATGCCGTTGTAATTCTTATCCCAGATATGTAGCATCAGGTCAAGCTGTTCGAGGACGGTCCCCCCAGGGCTTTTGTTGACGATCTGACCGACCACGTCACCGCCGGGCGCCACGAGGGTATCCCCCTCGGGCGGGGTGGGCGTTTGCGCGTACGCGTTCAGCCCCGGCAGGCCAGCCAGGCCCAGGGCGACGAACAAAATCAAAAGGCTTTTAATGCGCATGCTTTTCTCCGTTGTTTCCATCTTGCTCAAGTTGTTGACCACAGTGAGAACAGAAACGATCCTCCGTCCGGTTCTCGTGCCCACACGCCGGGCACGGGTTGATGCGCGCGTGACCGCAGGAGGGACAAAACCGATCGCTCTCCTGAAGCGCGGCCTCACATTGCGGACAGATAGCCGCCTCCTTTTTACGCTGGCGGCGCTTGCGGATGATCTCTTCCAGGATTTCCTCTTCCTTTTTTCGGGCCTCAATCGCCCGCGCCGCCTGCGCCAGCAACTCGGCGCGGATCGCCCGATAATCGGCCTCCGTGATCTTATCCGTCTGATAATCAAACTCCAAATCGCGCAAAGCCAGCAAAGCCCGCTCATGGGAATCTGCCGCCGGAGTCCGCGCCGCGCTTCGGCGCGCTGGCGATGGCCGCCGGAAGGGGTCAAACACAACAGGCAATACCAGAATAACCAGCGCCAGGCCCACAAAGATCGCTCCCAGGTTCATGTTCTCACCTCAATCTATTTCCCGTAGTTCGTTTTCAATCTGCGCCAGAATTTCCTGTGAAATCTGCTGTTCAGTCGTTAGCGGGACCGCCGCCTCGGCGTGAGCAGTTCGCCAGGTGCTCAAAATCTGCCAGACGATCACAACACCCAGCAGCGCGGCGATGACCGGCAGGAGCCACACCAACGAGGTAAAACCCGAACGCCGCGGCTCGGCAAGCACGCGCTCACCGTATTGTTCAACGAAATAGTCGATGATCTCCTCTTCCGTCCAGCCAGCGGCCAGCTGGCTCTTGATTTGCGCCCGCCAGTCCTTACAGGCTTGCGTTTCACAAACGTCCAGCGGGGTGTTCGGGCAAACCGGGCAGTACAACTGTTTAGCGATGGTGTTGACATCGTTATCGCTGGGGAAATCGGGGTTGGTTTCCTGGGCGTGGACGGTCAAAACCGCCAAACCGGCCGTCATCAGTATCAGCAAGCTAATCAGGATTTTTCGCAACATGACCTCAGTCTCCCGCAAGGTACGAAAGGGATGCCTGGCGCGGCTTGAGCGTGTAGGTCGCGCCTTCCCGATCACGCGAGGGGCTCCATGCAGCGATCAACGTGCCGAGGATCATCACCAAACCGCCCAGCCACGTCCAGCCAATCAAGGGATTGATATAGATTTTGAACGTCGAAGATTGGAAGCCAATCTCCTCCCAACCCACCAGCAAGGCGTACACATCGCCCGCGGCGGTTGAATACACACCAGGGATGGTCACCGGTTGTTGTTGAACGACGAAGTAATCACGTCGCGGGTTGAGTTGGGTCACCAGCTCGCCGTTTTTGAACAGCGAGGTTGTGGCTTCCAGCACCTCGCGCCCATCCGAACCAGGGTAGTAATCCAGGCTGTCGAAGCGGAGCGAGTACTCCCCAATTTGCAGGCTCTCGCCCAGCTGGAGAGTCCCCTGCGTCTCCGACTTGAGATAAGCGTCCCCAATGAAGCCCAGAGCAATCATCACCACGCCCAGGTGGATGATGTACCCACCGTAACGGCGGCGATTGCGACCGATCAGTTTCTGGAATGCCACCCAGGGAGATTCGCCCCGCCCCCTGATGCGCGCGCGGACGCCTTTCCAGAATTCCATCAGAATGGCAAGCACGACAAAGGTCACCAACCAGAGCGCCGGATAAACCGCCGGGTGCATGCGATGAGCATACCCCCACACGCCGGAGAGCACCAACGAGGCGGCAAAGGGCACCCAGATCGCCTTCCCCAGTTTGCGCACCGCCTGTTTCCGCCAGGCGAACAGAGGCGCGATCCCCATCAACAGCACCAGCGCAGCAAAGAGCGGCCCGGTGACCCGTTTGAAGTACGGCGGCCCAACGGTGATCTTGGTGCCGGTCACCAGCTCTGAGATCAACGGAAACACCGTCCCCCAGAAGACGGCAAACGTGATCGCCAGGAAAAGCATGTTTTGCAGCAGGAACGCCGCCTCGCGCGACAGGAAACTTTCCAGCTGATGATCGGATTTCAAGGTATCCCAACGGGCGAACAGCAGCGAGAGCGAACCGAGGAAGGTCAGGCCGATGAAGCCGAAGAAGGCCGGCCCCAGGGCCGTCTTGGAAAAAGCGTGCACCGAACTGATGACCCCGGTACGGGTGATGAAAGTGCCGAACAAAGCCAGCGAGTAGGTCAGGATGATTAACACCATGTTCCATTTCTTCAACATGCCGCGCTTTTCGGTCATCATCACCGAGTGCAAAAAGGCGGTGCCGGTCAGCCAGGGCATCAGCATGGCGTTTTCCACCGGGTCCCAGCCCCAGAATCCGCCCCATCCCAGCACATCGTAGGCCCACCGGCCGCCCAACACCAAGCCAATGGAGAGGAAAATCCAGGCCACCAGCGTCCAACGGCGCGTAGCGCGGATCCACTCATCGCCGCTCGATTTCCCCGTGATGAGCGCAGCGATGGCAAAGGCGTAAGGGATCACAAATCCGGTAAAGCCCAGGTAGGTTGTGGGCGGATGGCCGATCATGCCAAAATGTCGCAGCAACGGGTTCAAGCCGCTGCCATCTTCGGGGATGTAGGGCATCGCTCCCGCGGGCTGGAAGATCGCCATGGTCAGTTCGGCGGCGCCCGGAAAATGCCACATGCGGGTGAAGGGGTTGGTGATGAAGACGACCACGCCGATGAAGAAAGCCGTCGTCAACATGGCGACGGCGATCACATAGGGCATCAGCTCGCGATCACGCTCCCATTTCCGCAGCAGCACCACCATAACAAAGCCAGACATCAGCCAGGCCCAGAACAGCACCGAGCCCTGCTGCCCGCCCCAAAGGGCGGTCACCCGCAGGAAAGGGGACATCGCCCGGCTGGAGACATCCGCCACATAGGCGAGGGAAAAATCCAGGGCGTATAGCGCGTACACGACGGCGAAGACAGAAATCGTCAGGAGGGGGAAGGTTAGAATCGCCGCGTTGCGGGCACTTTCCACCCAGGTATCCTGGTTCGTGCGCCCCCCGTAGTAGGAGGCCAGGGTGGCATAGACGCCCAGCACAAACGCCAGGACTAAAGCAAGCAAACCAACATCGGTCAACATACTGTGCTCCTATTGAGAAGGTTCTTCAGGCGTGTAAGGCTCGGCGAGCAATTCGTCGATTTTGTTATCCAGCTCCGGGGGCTGGAGCGGGCCGATCTTCACGCCGCGCAGCTCGCCGTTCTTGGCCACGTAGTACGTCTCCGGGACGCCCTGAATGTTGTACGCCTGCGAAATGCGCGTGCCGAGATCGGGGCCGTTGTAATAGGTGATGTCGAACTCCGCGATGTAAGCCAGGGCTTCCTCTTCGGTATCTACGTAATCCACGCCGATGAAAACCACGCCCTGATCCTTATACTTGCGCCAGGTCTGCTCCAGGTAGGGCGCTTCTTCACGGCAGGGAGGGCACCAGGAAGCCCAGAAATTGATGATGACCACCTGGCCGCGCAACTCGCTCAAGGTGATCGTCTCTCCATCAAAGGTCGTCAAAGTAAAATCGGGCGCCATGCCGCTATCCACCGGCCCGCGCTGCACCCGGATCAACCCCCAGGCCAGCAACCCCAGCAGGGCGACGATGAAGCCATAGGCCAGCAGGGAAACCAGCGAGCGCGGGCCACCCTCCCCACCCTCGCCTTGCGCCACTTCAGGATCGATTGCCTTTTCACCGAGATGGATATTCTCTGTCATGGGTAAAACTCCAAAATTTCCTGGATGGCCTGCTGCGCGATGCTGAGATCGGCGGCCAACCAGATGATTAGCTTGTCGGCTTGAAAATAAAAATGTCTTTGCCCCATACCGTCCAGTTGATAGACCACGCGTCCCCCGTCCTCAAACTCTCCTGAGGGGGTGAAAGGGGAATTGCCCTGAGCGATCTTGGCCTCCATGTCGATGACCATCTTGCGGGCCAGCAAACCCAGGGGGCTTTCGGCAACCCAAATCTTAGCCTCTTGATTCACCCCATAGACCCCCACCGCGCCTCCTACCAGGGGGAACGCCTGGCGATGCAGACGCTCAAACTCATTCAACGCCTGCCTGCCCTCGCTGACCGCGGTCAAGGGGAGCGAGGCAACGGCAGGGGGCAGCGGCACAACCCCTGGGCTGGAAACCAACTGATTGAAATACAAAACGCCGCCCCCAGCGAGGATCAGAGCCAGGCCAGCCAGGACGACCAGAAAAGGAAGCAATTTTTTCATCGGCGCCAGATCAACGTTCCCAGACGAAAACGCGCTCGGGGACATCCAGATTCAGCACGGTGATGGTGATGCGCGAGGCTTCTTTCAGCACAGGCTGGCCGTCAACCCCGGAGGGAAAAGAAAGCACCCCGCGGACATGATGCCCGCCGCGCGGCGCATCCCAGGCGACGGCTGCAACGCTGTGACCGGTGTCCGTCGTCAGGGTAGCGAGGGCAGCCAGATCCATGCTCAAATCCACAGAATGGGTATTGAGCGAGACGCTGAAATCCAGCGTTCCTGCGGGGCTGTTGAGGTTGAGGGGAACGATCTCCACCACCACCGCGCCCTGTTCGTCCACGCGGGGCACGTCCTCCACCCAGAGGTCTGGGTAAGTCGCCGGGGGCTGTGGCGACACTGGCGCTTCTGTTGCCGCCGGGGCCGCGACCGCCACTTCGGGTTGAAGCAAGGATTGCGAACTACAAGCCGTCAACAAAACGACCACGCCGCCCAGAGCCAAGCGAATAAACCAGCGATGGTTAATTATCATGTAACCTCCGTACACAGCTTCATATGTTCAATAGCTTTATTGCGTTCACGAATCAAAATCACGATCATCAGCCCAATGCCAATAATCGTTATCCCCAACCCGACAAGCATAAAAGCGGTTTGATATTCCGCCAGAAAAGTGGCCGCCGCGGTCAGCCCCAAAATGGGCAGTACATCGGTGACATGATGCGCGCAGCAAGCAACCATTGCCAGTGTGGATGTCGCCCCGCTGGCTCCGGTGATCGCCCCCGATGACCCCGCGCCATTCACAGGGACAAACAGACGCTTCTTCAAAATCGTATAGAGGGCCATTTGCACCCCAAACCCAACGATGAGGGGAATGATGATCCAACGCTCTTCCCAAAACAAATCCAGGGCGTGCTGCGGGGTCTCGGCCCAGGTAACCAACCCAAAGTACAACGCAGTTAAAAAGGCCATGCCTGCCAGAGCGCCCCCCAGCGGCCAGAGAATTCGTTTGGTCGGTGACATAAAAACAGTATTCCCTTCGCGTGTAGTTCTCCCCTATCATAGCGAAGAGAGGCCCTCCCGACATGCGCCGTTTAGCGGGAGGGGGGATAAGCAATTCCGCCTATGTAAAACATCCTCCCCAAGCAGGGCATTTGTCACCTGGGCAAAACAAAAGCAGGCGATCGCGCGATCGCCTGCTGCATCATCTTGCTGACTGGAGGACAAACCTAGTGATTCATCCCTCCGCCGTCCTGCCCGCCGTCGCCACCAGGCATGCCGCCCTGGCCGTCATCGTGGCCTCCGCCGTTATTGCCGGACATCCCGCCGCCATTCGACTCGGCGCCACCATTGCCGCCCGACATCGTCGGCGTGAACGTGGGAGTCGCCGCTGCGCCGTTGCCCATGCCATTGCCCATGCCAGAGTTATTCGCAGCATCGGGAGTATACATGGCCTCTCCGGTACCCGCCCCCATATTTCCGTTTCCAGCGCCGTTTTCATTCCCGGCGGGCATCTGCGGCGCGGGAGTTTCCATCGGGCCATTGCCATTGCCGTTCATCGAGCCATCGCCAGCGGGCATGCCGCCTTCATTGTGCTCGCCACCAGGCGCGCCTGCGGGTTGACCAGCCGGAGGGATCATGTTATCCGTGGGCTGGGCATCCATGCCATCACCCGGTTGACCTGCGCCTTCCATCGGGCCATTCTGACCATTCTGATCACCCTGGCCATCGTGCTGCTCCTGGAGGCCCTGCATCAAATGCTCCTGGATGGCCGTCTGCTCCCGCTGGGAAACCTGCAACGCCATTTGGAGCGCCGCTTGCGCCTGCTCCGGCGCGGATTCCGCCAGGATGCTCAAAGTCTGAGTGTGCTGCTGCAGCGATTGCTCAAGCTGTGCGCGGACCGCCTCCATCTGCTGAGGGTCGCGCTCGGCAGCCGCCGGCACCATCTCGGCGAGGCCCTGCATCTCAGCGTTCAGCGCCTCGACGGCGGCGGGCAGGTTGTCGAACTGCCCCGTCGCCACCAGGGTGGCGATCTCATCCACGCGCCGCTGAGTGAACGTCGCCTGCAATTGCAGATCAGCCACCGGGTCTTGCGTCAGCGCCAACTGGGCATCTTCCACCAGCGTTTTCACGGGAAAGAGCAAATCTCCCGGCAGCGCATCCTGCGCGGCGTAGGCCGTTGCGCCAGCCCCACCTGCCAATAAAGTAAAAGCTACGATCAGTGAACTTAGTAGAGGTAACATCGTCATTTTCTCCTTTCGTCTAAAGAACTGGATGTTCCGCTTCACTAGACTATGACGGGGAAAAGACGATTGGGATACGGCCTCTCGAAGAGAATCCGCTTCAGCCAGGAATTGCGCCCGGCCGCGCGCTGCGGCTTCGGGATCGCGCGGGGGCACATCCTTCAATTGTTCAATATATGCCCGCAGCCGGGGGTGGATGTTCTTCTCAGGATCAGTCATAGGTTTCCTCTTCAGCGGCAATCAACAGCCGCTCCAGCGACGCCAGCGCACGGTGCTGCATGGATTTGATGGCGCCCACTGTTTTACCCATAATATCCGCGACCTCTTGATTGGACAATTCTTCCAGATACTTCAACACAATCACCTGGCGCTGTTCGGCGGTTAAAAAGCGCAACGCCGCGCGCACTCGCTCACTTTCCAGCTTATGCTCAACACGCTGAGCCAGGTCAACGTCGCCAGGCAGGGCCTTTTGATCGTCCAGGGCCACCGGCGGCGTGCGGCGGTAGTGATCCACCACCCAGTTGTGCGCCACGCGGTAGAGATACGCCTGGAGGTGTTCTTTGGGGCCACCGCCGCGCTTCAGCGCCTGCAAAAAACGGCTGAAGGTATCGGCGACGCAATCCTCCGCCAGGTTCGCATCTCCCAACAAGCGCATCGCATAGCGATACAGTTTCGGGCTGTAGTGATCATAGATCTCAGCCAGCGCCTGCGAGTCGAACTGGCGGGCTAGCTGCAACAAATAGCGTTCAGAGGTCACGTTGGCTTTACTTTATATGACGGATTCGATCCGTAAGGGATACGGGGAGAAGGTTCAATTCTCAACGGCTAGATCACCGCGCTGCTGCAACAAGGCCCGGACGCGCTCAAGGTTGTTGCCGAAGCCAATCAACACCTCCCCGTCAATCACCAGGGTGGGCGTGATGAAGCGCCCGGCCACTTCCTTCAATTCTCGCATATAGCTTTCGTTGGCGATCACATCGCGCTCATCATAGGCGATGTTCTGTTGGGCGAAGAAACGCTTCGCCATTTGACAATCTGCTCAGGTGGGTTGCGTGTATAACAGAATCCCCCGCGGCGTTTTCTTGCGCTTCAACAATCGGTTCAACATCATCAATTACTCCTCGCGTTTCAGGATAAACCAGGTGCTCAAAAGCGAGAAAAACGCCATACCGCTCCAAAAGAGAACGTAAAGCGCTTTGTCTCTGGGGGGGCGCGCGGCGCGATACGCACGCGCATCGCGCGCAGCCACATAGCTTTCCGCAGCAACCTCCCAGGCCACCTGATGGGAAAACAACCCCACAAGCAGCCGCGACCAGAGTGGATAAGGCGAATGCCCCCGGCGCGGCCAGGCCAATATCACAACATGCAACAACGGCACCGGCAGGGTTTGCAAATGGCCAAACTCGTGAAGGGCGGTGAGCTCCAAACGAGTTTGCAGCGGCAACCCGCGGCGTACAATCCAGTTCACTAGGCCGGGGTGAGGTAAGGAAACGCCTGCCACCCGCACCCGATGCAGATGCGCCTCGGTGACGCGAATCTCCGCCGGGAGATGATACCAGGTCTCCTCCTGGCGTTGATATGCGCGAATCGGCTCCTTCGTCATGCCAACCTCCGTGTAGCCTCCATTATAACCATAAACAACGGCCCCACCATCGTAGCGGGGCCGTTGACCTCACTCCGCGAGCGATCAGGGGAGTGTCTTCAGAAATTCGAGCAAATCTGCCAGGTCCTCATCGCTCAACTGCCAGCGCGGCATCACGGAACTCAGCCGTTCGCCGTTGGGGTGACGGCCTTCCACCACCGCCAGACGAAAGGTCTCCAGATCATACCCTTCCGCCCCATCGTGGCCGCCGGCTTCTTCGTGCTCCCCCTCGCTGGTGAGCGCCTGGTAGCGGATATCCGGCGCTTCGATGACCTGCATGTGCATGGCGCGGCGTCCGCCGCGGCCGTCCACGCCGTGGCAGGAAGCGCAGGCCAGCGAAGCGCCCATCATGCCGCCGAAGCCCGGCCCGCCTGTGTAGCGGATTCGCTCGCCGCGATCGTTGGTCGCGGTGTAGAAGATGCGCTCACCGTTGGATGAGAAGTTCCCCCCAAACCAGCGCCCGCCACCCGGAGCCGCGGGCGCACCCGGCCAGGCAGTCGCACAGGCTGCCAGCAAGAGGCTGCCCAGGATGCCAAACAAGGCAAAACGCAAAAGTTTACTCATCGCGCCCTCCTCATCAGACCGATTTACGGGGACGCGGCGCCCCACAGGCCGGACAAGCCGCATCTTCGGGGGAGAGAGAGTGCCCACAGTAGACACACGGCTGCGACTTCAACGCCGCTCCACAGGTAGGGCACCAGGTAAAGCTGGACTGCACCGGCGTGCGACAGCTCGGACAGTAGGCTTGGGCTGAAGGGACGACTTGCAGAGTCTCCCTGGGCGCGGGGGCGCGCTCCGAGGCCAGAGGTTTTTGGCGTACAATTTGTAATATATCTCGAACAGGGCTTCCACCACACATGGCTCAACTCCTTATCCATTGCATTGTCAAGAAGGATAGCAAGGTTTTGTAAAGATAGCTTGAAGATTCGATAAAGATTGTTTATAGCCCCCTAACCAGGCGAAGACTGGTCTCATCTCTTCGCCGTGCGGTGCAACAACAAGCCATAAAGAACAAATACGGGGAGGAAAGCAATGTTAATGAATAAATAAGCGCCCAGAGCAGGGGGACGCCAGGCCCCGGCGACGTAGGTGGCGTAATTGAACAAAAGCGCCGCATAGATCGAGATGGTCAGCACGACCAACCCCAACGACGCAGCCCAGTGACGCCCCCGGAAGTATCCCCAAGCGAAGACCAGCGCGAGCAGAGCGTTGACCGCGTCCAGCGAGGCCATACCAACAAAGAAGATAATCACCTGCTCGCTCCAGCCGCCCGGAGGCGGCGGAGCGGGGAAATCAATCGCCCCGCGCGCCTCCATCATGGCAAGGCCGCGCAGATTGACAAAAATATGTATCGCCTGATACACCGCGTACCAAGCAACCAACCAAGACATCCATTTACTGCGGAAGCGCATCACGCCGCTCTCCATTCTCCAACCACAACACACGGTCGACAATCTCATTCAACCGGTGGTCATGAGTAATGATAACAGTAGTGCGCCCCACACCGCCACCGGAAAGATCAGCAGGCTTATGGTCGCGACAATCGCCCACCGCTGGGTCAGCCAGGGATTCAGGGCAATGTCATCATCTGCCTGCACGCCAGTCAGACAATTACCAACGCAGGGCGTCCTTTGCCGGCAGGACTTTGACAACCTCCGCGACATAGTGGTGCCGGCCATCGTTTCCCGCATCCGTCACCGCCTGTGTGAGATCTTCGGGAGTGACGCGCTCCGGGTCGTAAGCCGCAGCGGCGATATTCATCCCCAGGTTGACATCGGCCAACAGCACTCCGTCTATCGAGAGCAACCCGTTGCGGACGCGCGCCGCGCAATTGGGGCATCCCATCCCAGAAACGGCCAGGTAAACCGCCTGAGCAGAAACCAGCGCAGCTTCGTCCAGCGGCTTTTCCATCGGTTCGACATGACAGTTGTCTTTCTCGGACATAGTTACACCTCGTATTATAAAATATGTGTAGAAGATGAAGACTGCCTCAGGGCTTGACAGGAAGCGTTACAATATAACGTAGCACCTGAGGCAATCTTATCTAAGGAGGGAGAAGCGCTTTCATCTTACCTCGTCAGCGATACGCCGTCACGCGCTAACCGGCGCGCTCGCGTATAGGCGATTTTGCCTATACGCGTATACGATAAATGGCGCTTACCACTTCGATGTTCTTTGCCTTATACTGAGCGGCATAGAGTGAGATTATGAACTCAACAAACTGGCTGCTAAAATTTGACCTGGATTGCGAAGCCGTGATCACTTATGCTCAACGGCAACTGGCCGCACACGACATCCGTCTGGTGCGTTCCTTTGACCTGAAGTCGGCATGCGCTACCTACCCGGAATTCACCTGCCCTCACCATGGCGACGCCCCTTGCGATTGCCAGATGGTTGTGCTCCTGGCTTACAGCAAAAACAGCCCACCTGCTTCGCTGGTCGTCCATTCTCATCGCGGCCAGACAGAAATTGAGATGGTCAATTCCCCCAACCATCCACCGCAACCCGAACTGGTGGAAGCCATCATGACTGCACTGGAGCCAGGCACCCGTTACGCCTTTTCGTTCCGCGAATGGGCAGAAGTCAACGAAGAATAATCCAGACGATGACCACCGCCCAGGGAGAAAACCTGCTCCCGCCATTTTCCCGCGTGAAACGACATCCCTGGAAAGCAACCAGGGAGATCGAACTTTGTCCGAATCCATTCATTTACATTAATTGTAGGAAGGATGCAAACCTATGTCTGAACTGAAAGAAATGATCCTGCCAGTGGCAGGGATGACCTGCGCCTCGTGCGTATCGCACGTCGAAAAGGCGCTCAACGAAGTGCCCGGTGTAGCCGAGGCCGCGGTCAACCTGGCGACCGAACGCGCGACGGTCAAATTCGCCAACGGCAACGTGACAACGGACGTGCTCATCCAGGCGATCCGCGATTCGGGTTACGACGTCCCTTCGGAGACAGTCAACCTGCCGATCGGCGGGATGACCTGCGCCTCGTGCGTATCGCACGTCGAAAAGGCGCTCAACGAAGTGCCCGGCGTGATCCAGGCCGCGGTCAACCTGGCGACCGAACGCGCCACCGTGACCTACATCCCTGGCACGGCCTCGTTGAGCGACTTCAAAAAGGCCGTCGCCGAGAGCGGCTACCAGGTGCTGGAACTCGCCGCCGACGAGACGGGCGAAGAGATCGACCAGGAAGAGCGCAAGATGGCCGAGGCCCGTTTCCGCATGGCGGTCGCCTGGGGCTTCACCGTCCCCATCATCATCTGGATGTTCGCCGAGATGTTCTTCGGCATCGTCTGGCCTAATCCGACCATCTACAACCTGGGGATGATCCTGCTGGCCCTGCCGGTGCTCTTCTGGGTTGGCTGGCCGACATACCGCGGCGCATGGGCGGCGGTGAGCCACAAGCACGCCAACATGGACACGCTGATCGCCCTGGGCACCGGCGTCTCGCTGCTGACCGGCCCGGCCTGGTTCTTCTTCCCTGTTGCAAACTACGCCGGCGTGGCCGCCATGATCATGGCCTTCCACCTGACCGGGCGCTATGTGGAAGAGAGCGCCAAAGGGCGCGCCTCGCAGGCCATCCGCAAACTGCTGGAACTAGGCGCCAAAACCGCCCGCATCGAGCGCGATGGCGTTGAGGTGGAAGTACCCATCGACGAAGTCCAGGTCGGCGACCTGATGGTGGTGCGCCCTGGCGAGAAAATCCCCACCGACGGCGTCGTGCGCTTCGGCGAGAGCGCGGTGGATGAATCCATGGCCACTGGCGAATCCATGCCGGTCAACAAACGCCCTGGCGATGAGGTCATTGGCGCCACCGTCAACCAGGAAGGGTTGCTCAAAGTGGAAGCCACCCGCATCGGCAAGGACACTTTCCTCGCCCAAGTCATCAAGCTAGTGGACGAGTGCCAGGGATCGAAAGTCCCCATTCAGGAGTTCGCCGACAAGGTCACCGGCATCTTTGTGCCGGTGGTCATCAGCATCGCCGTGCT
>WFTY01000140.1 GCA_015485245.1 Anaerolineales bacterium
ATCATGTAGGATAGAATTTCGGCAACGATGCAGTATCCATTTTCGGCAACGATGTCGCATGAGTTTTCGCCCGAAATGTAGGATACCACCAGGGGGCCTCCAACGGGTTTAGGCTGTCGTGGTCTGGTTTTCTTCTTGCAAAAACACCTCCTGTTCCAAACGGCGGCGACTTTGGGCACGGTAACTATCGCCACGAATAATGACAATCTCGGCCCGGTGGCAAAGGCGGTCGATGCCAGCAGACCCCAGCAGGGGATCTCCGAACAGGCTCAACCACTCCGCAGGGGCACGGTTGCTGGTCAAAAGGATGGAGCCTTTTTCGTAACGTTCGTTGATGACATCATAGAGATCAGTTGGCGCCGGGGCGCTGAGCGGCTTAAGACCGAAGTCATCGAGCACCAGAAGATCGGGGCGCAGGTAGGTTTTCAGCCGCCGCTCCAGGCTGCCATCGGCGCGGCCGCCATGCAAATGTTGGAGCATTTTGTAGGCATTGACGAACAGGACGTGGAAACCCTGGCGGCAAGCTTCCTGGGAAAGCGCTTCCGCCAGATGGGTTTTGCCTACGCCGGTCGGGCCGCAGATGAGCACATTGCGCTTTTCGCGGATGAAATCGCAGGCAGCCAGCGCCAGGATTTGCTGGCGATTGATGGCCGGGTTGAAATCGAAGTCGAAGGTCTCGATCGTCTTGGCGGTGTTGATCCCGGCGCGGCGCAGGCGCAGGCTGAGTTGTTTCTGATGGCGGCGTTCGACTTCGTCTTCCAACAAGCGTTCCAGAAACTCGACATAGGACCATTTGCCTTCGACAGCCTGACGATGGCGGCTCTCGAGGGTTTGCAGGATGCCGGACAAACGCAGTTGTTTGAGTTTGGGGGTCAGTTGGTGCTTTAGTTCCACGACTCCCCTCCCAGGCTGCCAAGCAACTCTTGCGGTGAACGTGCGAAAGTTTTGGCCGGTGAGCTGGACGCCACTTCAGGTAGTGGTTGCCCCTCCAGACCTTTTTTCAAGATGCTCTTGATGGTTTTGTAGGCTGGATCGTCGAAGGCCAGGGCTCGCTGGCAGGCGGCCTCCAGGCGGGATGCACCGTAGCGCTCCTGCAGCCGCAACAGCCGTCCCACGGTGGGCAGCCGGTCGAGAACCGGATCCTCCAGCAGGATTTGCACCACCTGGGCTGTGCCGGGACCAATTTCAAGCGCTGCTTCCCGACACTTTTCCCGATCAAGCGTCAGACCGGGCACTTTTTCGGGTGGGAGGTGGTCGATGTGCGTCAGACGGCTACCGGGCCTGTCGGCGCGTTCGTGGGTTGCCAGCAGATGATAGTCGCTATCGAAGATACGCACCTGGGAAAGCCCGCCGCAGACCCACAATTTCTGCCCAATCAGGCGATACGGGGCGGAGTAATAACTCTGCTCGAACTCGACATAGCAGTCCCGGCCCAGTGTAAGCTGCTTCCAGACGGCCAGATCGTAAGATGTGTTGGGCAAGGGGCGCAGGTGTTCCTTTTCCACTTCCAGAAAACGCTTCAAGGGCTGCTCTTTGGTGGTGCCATGTTTGCGCAACCCGGCGGTGGTGTTGCACCATACCAGAACATCCTGGTTGGCCTGGGTGATCGTGGTTGCCTCTCGCCCGCCGAGAAAATTGCGTTTGACGTAATGTACGCCGCCTTGTTCCACTTTGCCTTTGTGTTCCGGTGTTGCCACCCGGCACGGGGCAATGCGGAAGCCGTAATGCAAGGCACATTCCCGGTAACTGGCCTGCACTTCCGGATCATCGAAAACGGCCTTCAAAATGGCGGTTTTCAGATTGTCGATCACCACACGTTCCGGCACCCCTTCAAAAAACACCAAGGCGTTGCGGTGGCAGCGCAGCCAGGTGATCACTTTCTGGTCGAAGACGAATTCAACGTATTGATGACGGCTCCACGACAGGGTCATCACAAACGCCCAAGTCCGGCGCAGTTTGCCGCTTTGCGGGTCAATCATTTTCCCGGCGTACCCGAAATCAACTTGGGCTTCTTCCCCCGGAGAGCGTTCCACCCGCACGGTGGCCTCTTTTCCCCGCGGTTGGAGCCGTCGCACGAAACGATACACCGCAGCATACGATCCCTTATAGCCACGCTCTTTGAGACGCTCGCGGATGGCCGCAATTTCCACCCCTTGCTTGAGCAGCTTTTCGACCAGGTCCCGGTATGGCTCAACCGATGAAACGTTCTGCGGTGGTTGCTTCTCTGGCAACGTCTGTTCCAGCAGATTTTGCAACTCTTCTATTGGCGGCAATTCGCCCTCCAACAGGTTGTGGGCTTCCGCCCAACGGTGGTACTTCCTCACCGTACGCCAATCCATTCCCAAGGCCAGTCCCGTTTGCCGGTAACTGCTTCCCTGGCGCAGGTGATGCAATATTTGACGAATGTCCATGAGGGGTTGTCTCCTTTTTGTCATTGTTCCTCCTGAGATTTTCGGCTTCTCAAGAGGATAACTCAACTCAGGAGCCCCCACTGGTGATCCTACATCGTGGGTGAAAACGGATGCTACATCGTGGGTGAAAACCGGTGCGTCATCTTTGCCGTAAACTCATCCTACATTTTAGGGCGAAAAATGACAACCTCGGGCGCAGGCAATTGTAAAACAATTTACGCCCGCAACATACGCAGCCCGCTGCCGATGACCACGAATTCGCTGATCTCGTGCCCCAGCACGGCCACCGGCAGGGTGAACCAGCCGCCCACCGCGCCGATCACCAGCGCGCCGATGACGACCGCCGAGAGCGCCAGGTTCTGCCCCACCACGCGCTGCGTGCGCTGCGCCAGTTTGAGGGCATAGGCCAGTTTTTCCAAATCGTCTGCCATCAGGGCCACGTCGGCAGTCTCCAGCGCCACATCGGTGCCCGCGGCACCCATCGCCACGCCCACCGTGGCCTCGGCCAGCGCTGGCGCGTCGTTGACGCCATCGCCCACCATGGCGACGTGGCCGTAGCGCTCGGCCAGTTGGCGCACCTGGGCAGCCTTGTCCTCCGGCTTCAGGTCGGCGTATACTTCGTCGATGCCCAGTTCGCGGGCGATGGCCTGCGCGGTGCGCGGGTTGTCGCCGGTCAGCATGACTACCTTCTCCACGCCCAGTTTGTGCAACGCGGCGATGGCCTGCGGCGCGTTGGGGCGGATGTTGTCGCGGATGGCGAGCAGCCCCCACACGGATTGCTCATCCCCGACCAGCACCACGGTTTTGCCCTCTTCTTGCAGACGAGCGATGTCTGCCTTGATATCCTCCAGCGAGAACCCTAACATCTTCTGGAACAAATCTGGGCTGCCAATGTAGCCATGCGCCCCGTCCACGCGGGCGACGGCCCCGGCGCCAGCCAGGGCTTTGAAATCCGTTACAGAGGGCGGCTGGACACCCTGGGCCTTGGCATAATGCAGAATGGCGCGCGCCAGCGGGTGTTCGCTGCGGGCTTCGATGCCCGCCGCGAC
>WFTY01000141.1 GCA_015485245.1 Anaerolineales bacterium
GGCCGGGCACTACCTGTTGCTCACCGGTTACGACGAAGCCAGCCAGACCTTTACCGGGCAGGATACCTACTACGGCCCCGATCGGAAAATTCCCTACGCCACGCTGGATGCCAACTGGAAAGCCTTCAATCGCGTGTACTTCATGCTCTATCCGCCCGACCGCGAGGCCGAGGTCAAAGCCATCCTGGGAGAGAACTGGGACCCCGAAGTCAATCGTCAGCGTGCGCTGGAAACCGCCCAGGCTGAAACCGAGCGCGATGCGGAGGACGCCTTCGCCTGGTTCAACCTCGGCTCAAACCTGGTCTACTTTGAACGCTACGAAGAAGCCGCCCAGGCCTACGACCGCGCCCGCCAGCTCGGCCTGCCGCAGCGCATGTACCGCTACCAGTTTGGCCCCTTCATCGCTTACTTTCACTCCTTCCGCATCGACGACCTGATGGCGCTGACCGAATACGCCCTGCAACGCACCAAGAACTCCGAGGAAGCCTTGCTGTGGCGCGGCTGGGGCTTCTACCGCCAGGGCGACAAAGCCGCCGCGCTGGAGCTTTTCCAAAAGGCGCTGGAGGCCAACCGCTTTTACCAGGATGCCGAATACGCCATCAACTTCGTAAACCAGAACTGAATATTGCCGGATTCAGCAGGGTGATGTAAAATCCCTGGCACACGCCCTCGTAGCTCAGTGGATAGAGCACTTGGTTGCGGACTAAGGGGTCGCGTGTTCGAGTCACGCCGAGGGCGCCAAAGGACGGCTTACGGCCGTCCTTTTTTGTTATCTCCTCCGCAACGTAACTTCCTGAGCAAATCGGGGTTTCAATATGTTTGGGAGGCATATCATTTCACGCCTGCCTTCTCAGCCGCGTTTGCACCCGACTACAACGAAGGAGAGTTATCATGTCGAAAGTAGCCATTGTCACCGATAGCACGGCCTACCTTCCCGCTGAACTTGTTGAACAGTATGAGATTACCGTGATGCCCCAGGTGTTGATCTGGGGCGAGGAAACGCTGCTCGATGGTGTGGACATCCAACCGGATGAATTTTACGCCCGCCTGAAGACAGCCAGCGTGATGCCCACCACCTCCCAGGCATCTGCCCAAAGCTTCAAAGAGGTATTTGAAAAACTCGCCGCCGAGGGGAAAGACATCCTGGCGGTGTTGATTTCCGATAAGCTCTCCGGCACCATCACCTCGGCCACCCAGGCATTGGAATTTGTCCCCGACGCGCGCGTCGAGATCTTCAACTCCCACAGCGTTGCCATGGCGCTCGGGTTTCAGGTGCTGGAAGCCGCCAAAGCCGCCGCGCAGGGCGCTTCGCTGGAGGAATGCAAAGCCGCTGCAGAATCCGCGCGCCAGCGCACCGGCGTGATCTTCGCCGTGGACACCCTCGAATTCCTGCACCGCGGCGGACGCATCGGCGGGGCCTCGCGCTTTTTGGGCACCGCGCTACAAATGAAGCCCATCCTCGAAGTCACCGGCGGGCGCGTGGAGCCGATCGAGCGCGTGCGCACCAAACGGAAGGCGCACGCCCGCGTGATTGAACTGATCGCCGAGCGCACACAAGGCCGCGGAGCGGTCAAGCTGGCCACGCTGCACGCCGCCGCCGAAGCGGACGCCAGCGCCCTGCTCAAAGCCGCGGAAGAACGCCTGGGCAACGTGGAAGAGACCATCTTCTCCGAGGTCAGCCCGGTGGTCGGCACCCACGCCGGACCAGGGACGGTCGGCCTGGCCTACCTGGTCAGCGAATAATCTCCCTGCACACACGCTTCTCCCCATTCCGCCTCCCGCGCCCCTCGCGGGAGGTTCTTTTTTGACGGCTTTGCAGAATCATGGTACGCTAAGGCGCGCGGCGGAACTGGCGGAGCCACTCCGCCGCAGCACATATCTTGCCCCGTTTTGCGGGAATACAACACCCGAGGTACCTGCGTGACCCAGATTCGCGATCTCCCCTTATTAGCCATTCTGCCCGTAGAAAAGCTCGTCCTGCACGAATACCACGACGCACAACGCTCCGTTCCCATCGCCGAGGCTATCCTGCGCAGCGGCATCCTGCGCAACCCGCCGATCGTCGTCCCCTTCCACGACGGCACTGGCCGCTACATGGTGCTGGATGGGGCCAACCGCACCACGGCCATTCAAAAGCTGGATATCCCCCACATCGTCGCCCAGGTTGTCCCCCCCGATGACAGCGGCCTGCAGCTCACCCCCTGGAACCACGTGATCTGGGGCATGCCAGGGGATGAATTATTGACCGCTTTTTCCAACCTGCCGGAGGTTGACCTCACCCCCTTCAACGATGACGCCACACCTCCGCGCGGCAAACGCCGCCTGGCGGTCTTCCTGCATCCCGATGGGCGCGCTTTTCAACTGGTCACCGCGCAGCAACGCCTGATCCCGCGCGTGGTAGCGCTGAACGCCATCGTGGACATCTACAAACAAAAAGCCCAACTGGATCGCACTCAGGTGGACGATATTAACACACTGGTTTCACTCTACCCCCGCTTGAGCGGCCTGCTGATGCTGCCGGCATTCCGCATTGACGAAGTGTTGCAAGTGGTCGCTGCCGGGCATTTGATGCCGCCGGGCAGCACGCGCTTTGTCATCTCCCCGCGGGCCTTGCACCTCAATTACCCGCTGACTCACCTGCGCGCTGAGGCGACCCTCGCAGAGAAAAACGCCACCCTTCAAGAGTGGATCCGAGAGCGCCTGGCGCGGAAAGGCGTGCGTTACTATGCCGAAGCCACCTACATCTTCGATGAATAAGCACTACCGCTATGCCATCCTGATCATCGTGCTGCTGTTCGCCGCGCTGGCCTGCCAGGCCGTGTTGGGAA
>WFTY01000142.1 GCA_015485245.1 Anaerolineales bacterium
CGATGACCTCGTCCGCCTGTTGACCGAGGAGGAGGGCAAACCCCTGCCGGAGAACGATGAGGAGCTCTGGTGGGTGGAAGAGACCTTGGATTACTACGCCGAGCTGGCGCGTCATGAACGCGGCCGGGTGATCCCCCCTGGGGAGGCCGGGCAGTTCAACTTCGTGCTCAAAGAGCCTTATTAGCGATGACAGGGCATTTGAAGCTGGAGGCTTGCAACTTGGAACGAACGCCGTTCTGGCCTGACGATTTTTCCCGCCCCGCCGATCTCCCCGTTGTTTCGGAGCTTCCCTCCGATGTGGATGTCGCCGTCGTCGGCGGCGGGTACACCGGCCTGAGCGCGGCGCGCACCCTGGCGCAGAGCGGCGCATCGGTGGCGGTGCTGGAGCGCGAGACGATTGGCTGGGGCGCATCTTCGCGCAACGGCGGCATTACCGGCTGCGGTCTGAAAGCCGGGATGCCGACGGTAATCCGACGCTATGGCGAGGCCCTCGCCCGGGAGTTCTGGCAGGCGTCACTGGACGCGCTGGACTTGATCCGCGAGCTGGTGGACGAGGAGGGTGTGGATTGCGATTTCCGCCAGCAGGGCGACTTGTGTGTGGCCTATAAACCCTCGCATTACGAGGAGTTTAAAGCCCGCGCCGCGTGGCACAAAAAGCACCTCGACCATGAATTGCAGCTGATCCCGCCGGAGACGTTGCAGGAGGAGATCGGCAGCCCAGCCTATTTCGGCGGGATTGTGGACCCGCATGGCGCGGGGCTGCACCCTGCCAGGCTGGTCTTTGGGTTGGCGGCGGTGGCTGCCCGTTACGGCGCGCAGCTGGTGGAACATGTGACTGTGCGTTTCGTCAACCGCACCTCCTCGGGTTTTGAAGTCCATACAACGCGCGGGGTGCTCAAAGCCGGAGAGGTGATCGCCACCACCAATGGCTACACCGATGGTGCCATCCCCGGCCTGCGCCCTGGCGTGATCCCCGTGGGCAGCTACAGCATCGTCACCGAGCCGCTTTCGCCCGAACTCCAGGCGCAGATCAGCCCGCGCGGGCGCGTCTTTTGGGATTCCAAGTGGTTCCTCAATTACTTCCGCCTGACTCCCGACGGGCGTTTGTTATGGGGCGGGCGCAACAACCTGAGCACTCATCTTGATCTGGATGCCAGTTGCCGCACCCTGCGCGCCCAGATGGTGCGCGCTTTCCCACAGTTGGGCGATGTCGCCGTCACGCACACGTGGAGCGGGCGGCTCGGCCTGACCTTCGATTTGATGCCGCACATCGGGCGGCTGGACGGCGTGTATTACGCCCTGGGCTTTGGCGGCCACGGCCTGCATATGGCGCTTTATACCGGCCGCGAAGTGGCGCTGCTGTTGAGCGGAAAGAAATCCCGTAGTCCCTTCGCCGAGATCCGCCACCCGCGTTATTTCTTCTATCGCCATCATCCCTGGTTCCTGCCGCTGGTGGTGCAATACTACCGCCTGCGCGACTACCTCTCTTGACACGTGACACTTGATACCTGACACTGAAACACCTGACACCTGATACCCATGACTAGCACTTTCCCCTCCCTCTCCCCCGTCTGGACGCACCTGACTGAGATCCAACCGGTGCGCGCTGAGGGCATTTATCTTTATGACGCGGATGACCAGCGTTATGCGGATTTCACCTCCGGCATTGGCGTGGTCAACACCGGACACTGCCACCCGCGGGTGGTGGCGGCCGTTCAGGCCCAGGCGGAGAAACTGATCTTTGGGCAGATGAACATCGTCATTCCGCCCGCGACTGTGGCGCTGGCCGAAGCGCTGCAGCAGCACACGCCCCCGGGGCTGGATTGCTTTTTCTTCTCCAACTCCGGCGCCGAAGCGGTGGAGGCCAGCGTCAAACTGGCGCGCCAGGCCACCGGCAGGCGTAACATCATCGTCTTTCAAGGCAGCTTTCATGGCCGCACCGCCCAAACCATGGCGATGACCACTTCCAAGTACATCTATCGTTATAACTATCAGCCGTTGCCTGGCGGGGTGTTCGTGGCGCCGTACCCGTATGCGTATTTTTATGGCTGGGATGAGGAGACCACGACCGAGTTCTGCCTCAAGCAACTGGATGCCCTGCTGCACGGGCAGACCGACCCCAGGGAGACCGCCGCGGTGATTGTTGAACCTGTCCTCGGGGAGGGGGGCTATGTCCCCGCGCCGGCGGGGTTCTTACAGGCTTTGCGCCAGGTCTGCACCCGGAACGATATCCTGCTCATTCTGGACGAAGTGCAATCCGGGTTTGGGCGCACCGGGAAATTCTTCGCCTTTGAATATGCCGGGATCGTTCCTGACATCCTTGTGATGGCAAAGGGTTTGGGCAGCGGCGTGCCGATTTCGGGGATCGCGGCCTCCCGCGAGTTAATGGCCCGGTGGACGCCCGGCTCGCATGGCGGCACCTATGGCGGCGGCGCGGCCATCGCCTCCGCGGCCGCGCTGGCTACCCTGCAGGTCATCGCCGAGGAAGGCCTGGTAGCGAACGCCGCTGCTCGCGGCGCGCAGTTGCTACGCGCCCTGCGGTCTTTGCAGGAGCGTTACCCTGACCTGCTCGGCGATGTGCGCGGCCTCGGCCTGATGGTGGCGACTGAGTTCCCCGACAAGGCCGCGGCCAAAGCCGTCCAGCGGGCCTGCTTGGAGCAGCGTCTGCTCTTGTTGACCTGCGGCACATACGAGAACGTCATCCGCTGGATTCCCCCATTGGTGGTGACGGCGGAGCAAATCGACGAGGCGGTGACCATTTTTGCAAAAGCGTTGGCCGGGATTGCTGGCTGACTGCCGGGTTGACCGGGAAGACGGATTCTTTTCGACACTTTACCTGATGGGAGCGACGTTATGACCACACAAGGCCCCAAAACTCACGAGTTGTTTGCCAAAGCCAAGCGCTACATCCCTCATGGCGTGAACTCCAACTTCCGCTATTGGGGGGATGATGAAACCCTGGTGATCGAGCGCGGCCAGGGGGCGTATATCTGGGATATGGACGGCAAGCGCTACATCGATTACCGGCTGGCGTTTGGCCCCATTATCCTGGGGCACGCCGAGCCGCGCGTCACGCAGCGGGTGCAGCAGGCCATTGAGGGCGGCACGCTGTTCGCCTGGACGACGCCGCTGGAGATCGGCGTCGCCGAGCGCATCTGCCGGATGACCGGCGTGGATAAAGTCCGCCTGACCAACACGGGTTCCGAGGCCACCTTCCACGCGCTGCGTATCGCCCGCGCCTACACCGGCCGCGAGAAGTTCATCAAATTTGAGGGGCAGTATCACGGCATGATCGATTACTTCATGTTTGGCACCGCTTCTGCCGATGAGGAGAATCTCGGCCCGCGGGATGACCCTCGCTCCAGGCCAATGAGCCTCGGCATCCCCGAGGGGATTGGCGATTATGTGCTCAATCTGCCTTTTAACGATTTCGAAATCCTCGAGGAGACGATGGCTAAACACGGTGAGGAGATCGCCGCGGTGTTCGTCGAGCCGATTCTGGGCAACGCCGCCGGCATCCTCCCCAAGCCCGGCTTCCTGGAGAAAATCCGTCAATTGTGCGATCAGTATGGGGCTGTGCTGGTCTTTGACGAGGTAAAAACCGGTTTTCGTATTGCCAACGGCGGGGCGCAGGAGTATTTTGGCATTCAGGCTGACCTGGTGACGTATGCCAAGTCGCTGGGCAACGGATTTCCCATCGCGGCCATCGGCGGCAAGGAAGAAGTGATGATGACCATCCAGCCCGGCAAGATGGCGCACGGCGGCACCTACTCCGGCAACGTGGTCGGCGTGGCCGCTGCTGACGCCACGCTGGAGATTCTGGAAAACGAACCGGTCATCGAGACCATCAACGCCCGCGGCACGGCGCTGATGGAGGGGATTGATGAGATCCTCACCGAGCAGGGCATCCCGCACGTGGTTACCGGTGTGCCCTCGATGTTGAGCATTTTGCTGGGGATCGAAGAAGAGCCGCACGAATTCCGCGACTACATCAAGGGCGACGATGAACTCTACGAGGAAATCGCTGTGGAACTGATCGCCCGCGGCGTGCAGCCCGATTCCGACGGGCGTGAACCCTGGTTCCTGTGCGCCGCCCTCAGCGAGGAGGATGTGGCTTACACGCTGGACGCCTTCAATGAGGCGGTTAAGGCGGCCAAAAGGTAACTGGGTAATCAGGTAGCAGGTAACAAGGAGTGTCCTATGCCTTATGGATATCATGGCAAAATCTTACACGTATACCTGAATGAAATGTGCTGGGAAATCGAGGAGCCGCCGGAGTCGTTTTTTCGCAAGTACGTCGGCGGCAGCGCGCTGGGGGCGTATTATCTGCTCAAGCACACGCCCCCGCACGCCGATCCCCTGGGCCCGGAGAACACCCTGACGCTCTCGATTTCGGTGCTCACCGGCGCGCCGTTC
>WFTY01000143.1 GCA_015485245.1 Anaerolineales bacterium
CTGGCGGGCAGCCTGGCGGACAATCCGGTGGACAGTCTGGTGGACAATCTGGCGGTCAGGCCGGTGGACAGTCTGGCGGTCAGGCTGGCGGGCAGCCGGGTGGGCAGCCAGGGGGGCAGCCGGGCTTTCTCCCTGGTGGTCAGGCCGGCGGGCAGCCGGGCGCTCTCCCCGGCATTGTGCCAATCGGTTCTGTAGGCAGCATCGCGGGTTTTGTCCCTCCCGCTGGGGTGATATTCAATCCCCCCTGGGCGGGTGTTCCAGGAAGCAAGTTGCCCGTCCCCGACCCGGTGCAGGCCACCGTGGTGGACGACTGCAAGGTCAAACTCACCTGGCCCGACAAAGCCAATGATGAGAGCGGTTATTTCGTCATTATGATCGCCCCAGGCGGCGGGAAGGAGACGGTTGGAAAACTCAAGGCGAACACCACGGAGCACACGGTGGAGGTGCTGTCTTCCGGGAAGTATCAATTCCAGGTGGGCGTGTATAAGAAGAATAAGCAAGGCATTCCCACGGACTACAACTTGAGCGCTTACGCCAGTGTCACCGTCCCGGCAACGCCCGCCTGTCTGACGAGGGCGAATGCGTACCGCATCTATTTTGCGGTGGACTCCTTCACCCCCAGCGATCCATCCTACACGCAGGGCTTCGCTAATGTGGCGCTCGGCGGGCCGGTGTTCCGCATCCCTAATGCGCAGGGACAGGCTATTGGCTTCTCATTGTTCAGCGCGACCAAAAACACGCTCGCCATTTGGGCGCCTCCTGATTTGCAGACCACCGGGTCGCTGACCTTGCAATTCAGCAGCAGCGCGGTGGCGGGAAATAAACCGCCGATCAGTCTGGGTGGTTTCCGCGTCACGCATACGCTGACCGATCTACTCAAAGACGATGCTCTGCAACAGGTGTGGGAAGGCAAAGGACAGGGCTTTACGCTGAAGTACCGCATTGGGGCGCGAGGCTTTATCCCCGGCGTCTCGGATAGCCCTCCGCAAAGCAAAATCCTTCCCCCGCCGCAGAACGTACATCTGACGGTAAAGGGGAACGACCACGTGGTCACCTGGGATTACGACGCCAAACTGCGCAATTCCAATGACCTGCAGGGATTCAATGTGTACAGTGGTCTTGTTTGCCCTGGCCCGTACGCCTCACAAAGCCAGGGGGCCCCGCGTGTGGCGGATGCGCGCGCCTCGTCTGCGACCTTCGTTGGAAAGAAGATACCCTCTGGCTGCGCCTGTCTATATACGGTCAGCGCTTTCGGGCCGGATGGAGAATCCCAGACGGAATGGATCGACAACCTGGATGCGTGCGGCGTGGTCACCTCCCCCAGCGAGAAGGTCACCGTCACTTTCAAAGACCTCACCATCGCCGGGCAAACGCTGCCGCAGCCTCGCAACGCCACGGTGCATGTGTGGGCGAATTTCGATTATGCCAACACCGATGACAAGGTTTTTCTGCGCAGTGGTACGACATCCTTCGGCCAGATCGATTTCGAAGCTAACCCCGGCCTGCAGCCTCTAAGCCCAATGACGATCGACCTGGAAAAAAACCAATCGCTGCAACTGGGCTTTTACTTCAGCAGTATCTGCAAGAGCGATGATCTGGTGGTCAAACCGCCTGCTGGCGGCTGGAGCACCGTCAACCAGGATGTCACCGTGCAGTCGGCCAACGGCGGCTGTAAGGTGACGGTTCACCTGGGCGGCGGAGCGAACGCGCTGCCTGGCGCGAATGTGCAGCCCGGCGGCGGGCAGCAAGGCAATCCGCCTGGAGGGCAGGCGCAACCTAACCAGCCCGGCGGGCAGGCCCAGCCCGGAAACCAGAACAACCCTCCGGCGGGGCAGAAATGCGCCGGGGCGAACGGCTGCACCGTGATCTTCGTCAACAAAGGCTCGCATCCGGTGACGGCGCTGAAAGTCTCATCGGATCCCAACAACCCTTCCAAATTGCAAGATGTCATCACCCGCGTGGATCAAATCATCCTACCGGGCGGCTCGTTGTCAGTGTCGGGTTTCAAGGATGCATCCTATCTTTACACGTTCACCTATGGTTTTTTGCAGAATGGTCAGGTTGTGGAGTTGCTGCGCGGGATACCAGGGCAGGCGTTCTCCGGTTCGGCTGCCACGGTACTCATTCAAGACCCTCCCATCCAGAAACTGTTGAGTATGTATCAAAACAGCGCCATCTGGTCAACCCTGGCTATGGATACCTCGAACAACTTCTATTGTCAGCGTTTCGAGTTCCGTCAGGATGGAACCTTCGCCTTCTATCATGAAAATCAGGTGATTGACACTGGCAAGTATGGCGCCAATGTGCAATATCGCTCCGGCGCTTATTCCGTGGAGTTTTCGATCCAGGGCACGAAGTATAAGTTCCCCAACGGAATGTATGTCTACGCCGGTCCCGGGGCGGGAGCGCTGTATGTCAATACGGGGGATGCTCTGGATTTCTTCGTCCAGAAGTCGTCCTGCCTGAGTCCGTAGCGAATGGTGAAGGCTGATCGCAAAAGCAGAGCAGAAAGAACAAAGGAATCGAGATGAACAGCAAGCGTATTTTCCAACACTTCTGGCGGATCGAATGGCTTTCCCTGCTCCTGGTGCTCGTTCTAGGCCTGAGCGCCTGTAACGGAGAAAACATCGATCTGGGTGGGCTTGATGAAGGGCCAAAGACCTGGATCGAGTACCCGCCCGAAGGGGAGACCTTCACCATGGGAGTGATCCCCATTGTGGTGTACGCCGCCAGTCCACAGGGCGTGAGCGGCATCAACGTGAGCGTGAACGGCCAGCCCGCGCCGGGGGGGGAGTTGACTTCCCTGGCAGGTGACAACACCATGGTGCGCGCCGACATCAACTGGCAGCCGCCCGCCGAAGGGCAGTATCGCGTGGTGGCCTCCGCAGGCGGCGCGCCGGCGTCGTTGACCTTTTGCGTGGTGACCTGCGAAACCCCGGCGGAGGCACCGGTTGAACAGAGCGTTCCTCCGACAGTGACCGCCTCGCCCACCCTGCCGCTGATCACCCTGCCGCCGAACATCACCGTGACCCCCAGCGTGACGTCGCCGCCGCCGACCATCACGCCTTCGCCCACCATCCCGATCACCGTCACGCTGCCCCCATCGATCACCCCCACCCCGACCTTGACGCCAACGGTGGTGACATACAGCGAACCCTCGGCGGAGTTCTGGGCCTGTCTCTTA
>WFTY01000144.1 GCA_015485245.1 Anaerolineales bacterium
GGATCAGGCGATCGGTTTTTTGGTGCTGGACGACACCCGGGGGCCGCGCATCTTCCAGGTTGAAGACATTCAGCTCGTCCAGAGCGTTGCTTCCGAGGCGGCCATCTCTGTGGAGAAGGCGCGTCTGTATGAGCAGACCAGGCAGTATGCCGAGCGGCTGGCCGTGTTGTATGAAACCGGTAAGGATCTGACCACAACGTTGGAACTGGACGCGCTGCTTCACTTGATTGCTGAGCGCGCCACTCGCCTGACGGGGGCAGACCGGGGCTTGATCTTGCTGGTGGATATGCAAAAGGAGGCTCTGGTCAAGTCCGTCGGTGTGGGCTATCCGCGGGGAGCGGTGTCCCGCCTCACATACCAGGAGATCATGGATGGCATCAGCGGCTGGGTGCTGCGGGAGAAGGTACCCACGATTTCCCAGGATGTGTTGTCCGACCCGCGCAATACCGGTCTCGCTTTGGAAAGGGCCAAGCGGGAGCATGAGCAGGGGATGTCGGTCGCTGTGGCTCCGCTGATGATTAAACAGGACGTGATTGGAACGTTGACGGTGGTCAACCTTGAGGAAAGCCCTGGCTTCAGTCAAGGTAATTTAGACCTGGTCGTCATGTTGGCGGACCAAGCGGCTGTGGCTATTGAGAACGCCCACTTGTTTGAGCAGACTCGCCGGAGGGCGGAGGAGCTCAAGGTCGTCAGCGAGATTCTGCGGGCGCTCAACGCCACCCCGGAGGTGACCGAGGCGTTTCCCGCCATTGTCGCCGGCCTGAAGGTGATTACGGGTTGTGAGCGTATCAGCCTGGTGCTTTTGGAAGAGAATGAGGAATATGCCACGCTGGCTGCATTGGATGTGGCGCGCTCGGAATTAGCGCAGGGGGTGCGCATTCGGGTGACGGACAGCGCCGCGGCGGATGATCTGGCGGCAGGACGTCCACACCTCACGCCGGATCTGTCCGCGGAGGCGGATTATCCGGCGGAAGGGATCCTGTATGCTGCAGGTTATCGTTCCCGGATCAATCTGCCTCTCCATGTCAATGAGCGCGGCATTGGGGCGCTCAACCTCGCCTGGTTGGAGCCGGCTGGCTATGATCCCGATCAAGTGCAGTTGTTGGGTCAGATCGCCGATTCGCTGGCGCTGGCCGTGGAAAGAAGCCGGTTGTTTGGCGCGATGAAACATCGGGCGGAGGAGCTTTCCGCCCTGGCGGAGCTGTCGGCGGAGTTGCGCGCCGTTCAAAGCATGGATGAGATGATCCCCATCTTCGCTCAAAAGGCGATGGAGATCGTTGACGGCATCGCTGTCGCCATCTTTCTGGTGGAGCCTTCCGGGGAATCTTTGCTCGCTCCCCGCTGGTATCGTGATGATGCCGAGTCGATGGAGCGCGAGGATCTTCCTCCGCTCCGACACCGGCTGGGGGAAGGCATCACCGGTCGTGTGGCGCTCAGCGGGGAGGTGTACATCACCGCGGATTTGCAGAAAGACCCGCTGGCGCGTATCTTGCCGGGGGAGGCGGCGGCTATTGAAGATGTGACCAGCCTGATCTCGTTGCCGCTGCGCACGCGCGAGCGCGTTGTAGGCGTGATGCATGTGGGGTTGGGGGAACAACGTGCTTTTACCGATGAGGAGGTTGATTTACTGACGGCCATCGCCGAAATGGCGGGGAACGCCTTGCATCGCGCCCGTGCCCATGAAGAACTGGAAGAGAATTATCTGCAAACCGTACTGGCGCTGGCCAATGCGATGGACGCTCGCGACGCTTACACCGGCGATCACAGTCAGCGATTGGCGACGTGGGCGCAGGCTGTTGCCCGCGCGCTGGCGTGCAGTGAGGAAGAAGTCCAGCGGGTATATTGGGGCGCGTTGCTCCACGATATTGGCAAGATTGGCGTCCCCGATGAAATCCTCCGCAAAGCCGGCCCGCTGACCGACGAGGAATGGGAGCTGATGAAGCGCCACCCTGAGCTGGGTGCGGAGATCGTCGCACCGGTGGAGAACCTGGTCGACGTTGCGCCCATCATTCGATCCCATCAGGAGAAATACGATGGCAGTGGATATCCTGATGGCCTGCGAGGGGAGGAGATTCCTTTGGGCGCGCGCATACTGGCTGTGGTGGACGCCTACGGGGCGATGACCGACGAACGAGTGTATCGCAAGGCGCGCAGCCCTGAAGATGCGGTAGCGGAGTTGCAGCGTTGCGCCGGGAACCACTTTGACCCCCGGGTCGTGGAAGCTTTCCTGGCTGTTTTGGAAGCTGGGATCGTTTGAAGCAGGACACTTTTTTTGTTGGGAGACTTGCCTTACGGGGCGCGGGTCTCAAGATTTTGATCGCCGCAGGGAAGGAACTTCAAGTATAATTGGTGACATGACACTCTCTCCAAAAGAGTATGCCATCGCTCGCGACGTCCTGCTGTTGCGTTCTCTCGAAGAACAAGAATTTCAGAGTGTGATCGCCGCCTCTAAAGTCAGCACCGTAGAGGACGGCGGCTTTTTTTTCATGGAAGAAGACCGCGCCAGCAGGGCGTATGTGTTGCTCGAAGGCAAGGTGAAGCTTACACAGGTTACGCTCGATGGCCAACAGGTCTTGTTGGAATATCTGTCGCCGGGGCGTTTGTTTGGCATTATTGCCGTGTTGGAGAATTTTACTTACCCGGTTACCGCGCAGGCGGTGGGGCGCTGTCGGGCTTTGGGGTGGGATCAGGAGACGCTTACCCGGCTCATGGAGCAGTATCCCCGCATGGCTTTGAGCGCCTTGCGCATCCTGGCGGGGAAAATCCGGCTGTTTCAGCATCAGGTGCAGGAGCTTTCAACTCAGCGAGTAGAACAGCGCATTGCGCGCACCATCCTGCGGCTGGCGCGTCAGTCTGGTCGGAAGACGCCGGAGGGCGTGTTGATTGATTTGCCCCTCTCCCGACAGGATTTGGCCGAGATGACCGGGACAACCATTTACACCGTCAGCCGGGTGCTCAAAGAGTGGGAGAAGCGCGGGCTGGTGGAGAGTAAGCGGCAGCAGGTGTTGATCTGCTCGCCGCACGGCCTGGTGATGATCGCGGAAGATTTGCCCTCTGAGCGAGTGCGGCCAGACGTAGACCTGGATCATTTTTAGCGCCGTTCGACCAGGGGGGAGATTGTGACAATTTGCGCTAGCGCAAAGACAAATCTGTTTTCTAAGGATATGATTAGAATACGATCCGTTCTGAGGCGTCGGGCTTTGTCTGTGGATGAGGCCCTGGCGCAAGTTGTCACTCATTTGTACAGGAGGAGTGTGTTGTGTTCAAGAAACTGTTGATTTTCTCTGTTTTGCTGTTGGCTCTGCTGTTGGTGGGATGCCAGTCTGCAGAGCCGGCCGACCAGGCCGGGGGAGGCGCTGCGGATGTTCCCAGCCCCCAGGAGGCCGCGGCGTTGTTCCAGAAAGGCGGTTGTGTGGCCTGCCATGTCATCCCCGGTGTTCCGGGGGCGGTAGGGACGATCGGCCCCGACCTTTCGGATATTGGCGCTGTGGCTGCTGATCTTCTGGCGAGCGGCGAGTACAGCGGCGAGGCCAAGACCGTGGAGGAGTTCCTCCACGAGGCGATCGTCGATCCGGATGCCTACCTGGCCCCGGATTGTTCGGGAGCGCCTTGCCAGCCGGGCCAGATGCCGCCTTCGTTTGGCGATATGTACAACGAAGATGAGCTGAACGCCATGGTAGCCTACCTGGCCAGTCTGCCGAACGACGAGGTCTCCGCTGCGCCCGCCGAAGAGGCGGCTGTGCCGGTGGGGGATGCTCCCCAGTTGACTGAAGAAGAGTTCGCCGAAGCCAAGCAGATCTTCTTTGATCGCTGCGCGGGTTGTCACGGTGTGTTGCGCAAGGGCGCCACGGGCCCGGCGCTGACCCCCGATGTCACGCTCCCCAAGGGGACGGTCGCCCTCTCGACGATCATCTTCAACGGCACCCAGCGCGGTATGCCCGGCTGGGGCAAGCAGGGCATTCTCACCGAGGCTCAGACTGAGCTGATGGCCAAGTTCATCCAGAATGAGCCGCCGGTTCCGCCCGAAATGCCGATGGAAAAGATGCTGGAGAGCTGGAAGGTGTTCGTCCAACCGGAGGATCGTCCCGACTCTCCGCAGACTGATCGCAATTGGGAAAACTTCTTCGTCGTCACTTTGCGCGATGCCGGGCAGGTTGCTGTGATTGACGGCGACACCTATGAGGTCGTCACCACGGTGGACACCGGCTATGCGGTGCACATCACCCGCATGTCCGCCAGCGGACGCTACGCTTACGTCATCGGGCGTGATGGCAAGGTCGCCCTGATTGACCTGTGGATGAAGACGCCCGAAAAGGTGGCCGAAGTTCAGGCCTGTTTTGATGCCCGCTCGGTGGATACCAGCAAGTACAAGGGTTATGAAGATGCTTACGCCATTGTGGGTTGCTATTGGCCGCCGCACTTCTCCATCCTTGACGGCGCTACCCTTGAACCCATCAAGATTGTCAGCACCCGTAGCTATACCTACGATACAGAAGAATTCCATCCTGAACCGCGCGTGGCCAGCATCGTAGCTTCTCACTCCCGCCCGCAATGGGTGGTCAATGTGAAGGAGACCGGGCAGGTCTGGTTGGTGGATTACAGTGATCCCAACAACCCCACCATCAAGATGCTCGAGGCTGAGCGCTTCCTGCATGACGGCGGTTGGGCGATGACCTGGGACGGCACAGAGCGCGTGGGTGTCAGCCCTTACTTCCTGGTGGCCGCCAACATGAAAGACAAGATCGTGGTGGTGAACACCGAGGACGAGAAGATCGAAGCCATCGTGGAAACGGGCACCAAACCGCATCCTGGCCGCGGCATGAACTGGGTCCACCCTGAGTATGGCCCGGTTTGGGCGACCAGCCACCTGGGCGAAGGCTTGCTCTCCATCATCGGTGTTGATCCGGAGAACTACCCGCAATACGCCTGGAAGGTGGTCGCTGAGGTGGAACTGCCCAGTGCTGGCGGGTTGTTCGTCAAGACGCACCCCAACAGCCAGTGGCTCTGGGTTGACTCGCCGTTGAGCACCGACGAAGCCATGCAGCGCAGCGTCTGCGTGATCGACAAGAACACCCTCGAAGTGTCGAAGTGCTGGGAAGTGGCAGACTACGGTCGTGCTGTGCACTTTGAATACAATATGGATGGTTCGGAGGTGTGGGTCAGCGTTTGGGGCAACGCCGATCAGCCGGGGCAGACGGGCGAAATCGTGATCTACGATGACGCGACCCTGGAAGAGATCACACGCATCCCTGATCTGATGACACCGACCGGTAAGTTCAACGTGTACAACACGGTCAATGACATTTACTAAACGCCGTTGTTGAGCGTTGACCCCGCCCGCCCCTTGGATGCCTGCTTGCTGGCCCTCCCAAGGGGCGGGTTTGCCTACCGCGAGGAAATCATGTCTCAGTCGTTAATCACCATTGAGGACTCGATCGAGAAGATCCTCACCACCTGGCCCCAGACGATCCCTTTTTTCCTGAAACACCACATGATTTGTGTGGGCTGCCAGATGTCAGAGTTCGACACGCTGGGGGAGGCGCTGGCGAATTACGGGATTCCGCCGGAGCCATTTCTGCACGCCCTGAATGAGATTATTCAGCGCGATGACACCGAGCGCTCAGATTGAGCCTATCGGAAAGGATAAGGATTTTACCCATGGCAACCTCGTACGCTCACTTTGATGACCTGGCTGCACTGCTCCCGGAAATCCCTCCGGATAGCATCGTCAGCCGCACGTTTTATGAACATGGTCAGCTTAAGGCCATTCTGTTTGGCTTTGCGCCGGGGCAGGAGCTTTCGGAACACACGGCCTCGCGACCAGCCATTTTGCATTTTCTGGAGGGGGAGGCCCGTCTGACTTTGGGGGAAGATGAACGGCGCGCCGCCGCAGGAACCTGGGTCTACATGGAGCCAAAACTGCCGCACAGCATTCTCGCAGAGACGCGCCTGGTGATGTTGTTGCTGCTTGTGGAGTGATGGGGCGATCTGTGAGACCGCGCTACCCCCTCATGATGCTGGCCATGCTGGCCTTTTTGGCTGCCTCCTGGGCGGGGTTGATCCGTTTGGGGTGGTCGCTGCCCCCATTGCGCCCGACGTTGCCGCTGCAACATGGGCCGCTGATGGTGACCGCGTTCTTCGGCACGTTGATCAGCCTGGAGCGCGCCGTTGCCCTGGGAGGGCGCTGGCCGTACCTGGGGCCGTTGTTGAGCGGCCTGGGAGGGTTGTCGCTGGCCTCCGGTGTGGGGGGAGAGGTTGGGCCGCTGCTGCTGACGGCGGGCAATTTCTGGCTGGTGGTGATCTTTGTGGTGATCCTGCGACGACATCGGGCGGATTACACCGTCACCATGGCGCTGGGGGCTGTCAGCCTCTTCGTCGGGGATTTGTTGTGGTTGGCTGGCTGGCCGGTTTATCGCTTCGTCTTTTGGTGGGCGGCTTTTCTGGTGTTGACCATCGCCGGCGAGCGGCTGGAACTCAGCCGGATTGTGACGCGCTCGGCCTTCAGCCGCCGCGCCTTTGCTGCGGTTGCTTTGCTTTTCCTGGCTGGCCTGATCTGGTCGTTGGTTGCCTGGGATGCCGGTGTTCGCCTGACCGGCCTGGGAACGCTGGGACTGGCCCTGTGGTTGCTCCATTATGACCTCGCCCGCAAGACCATCCGTCAGCGCGGTTTGACGCGCTTCATCGCCGCCTGCTTGCTTGGGGGATACTTCTGGCTGGCAATATCCGCAGGCGTGATGGTGGTTTATGGCGCCGCGCCCGCCGGGTTGGTTTACGAC
>WFTY01000145.1 GCA_015485245.1 Anaerolineales bacterium
CTATGGGGAACAATATGACTTTTTCTACTACCTCGAGGAGCTGCTGGTCAACATGGCGCGCCATTGGTTACAACGCCCGCGCGCCCTCAAAACATTGGATGCGAGGCGCGAAAAGCGCCCTGACTGGTTTCAATCCCATGAAATGATCGGCGGAGTGTGCTATGTTGATCTGTTTTCCGGCGATTTGCGCGGCCTGCGCCAGAAAATCCCCTACTTCCAGGAGCTTGGCCTGACTTACCTGCACCTGATGCCGCTCTTCAAAACCCGCCCCGGGGAAAACGACGGCGGCTACGCCATCAGCGATTACCGCAGCGTCGATCCCCGCCTGGGCACCATAGACGACCTCCAGGCGCTGGCCGCGGACCTGCGGCGGTCGGGCATCAGCCTGGTGCTGGATTTCATCCTCAATCACACCGCGGAGGATCATCCCTGGGCGCAGAAAGCCCGCCAAGGCGATCTCCCTTACAGGCAATACTACTGGATTTTTCCAGACCGTTCCCAACCCAACATCTACGAGCAACACCTGCGCGAAATCTTTCCCCAGGAACATGCCGGGGCCTTCTCCCCCATCGAGCTGAACGGGCAAACCCGCTGGGTATGGACGACCTTTCACACCTACCAATGGGATCTGAATTACAGCCACGCGGCCACCTTCGTTCAGATGGCCGAAGAGATGCTCTTCCTCGCCAACCTGGGCGCCGACGTATTACGCTTTGACGCGCTGGCCTTCATCTGGAAACAGGCGGGGACCTCCTGCGAAAACCTGCCCCAGGCGCACACGCTGATTCGCGCCTTCAACGTCATAGCGCGCATCGCCGCGCCGGGGCTGCTCTTCCTTTCCGAGGCCATCGTCCATCCCGATGAAGTAGCGCAATACATCGCCCCCGAGGAGTGCCAACTCTCTTACAATCCCCTGCTGATGGCGCTGCTGTGGAACACTCTCGCCACACGTGAGGTCAACCTGCTGGAACAGGCGCTGCGCGAACGCCACACATTACCACCCGGCACCGCCTGGGTCAACTACGTGCGCAGCCACGATGACATCGGCTGGACGTTTTCGGACGAAGACGCCGCCCGCCTGGGCATCAACGGCTACGATCACCGCCAGTTCCTCAACGCCTTCTACACCGGTCGCTTCCCCGGCAGCTTCGCCCGCGGCCTGCCCTTCCAGGAAAACCCCAAAACGGGCGATTGCCGCATCAGCGGGACGTGCGCGTCCCTGGCGGGGCTGGAAAAAGCGCTCTACGAGGAAGGCCCCCAGCAGGTGGAATTCGCCATCCGCCGCATCCTGCTCCTGTACGGCATCATCCTGACCGCCGGGGGCATCCCGTTGATCTACCTGGGAGATGAGATCGGCACGCTCAACAATTATCCCGCGGCGCACGCCTCAGGCAAAGTTGGCGATTCGCGCTGGATTCATCGCGTAGCCGCCGATTGGGAGCGCATCGAACGGCGACACGATGCCGCCACGCTGGAGGGGCGCATCTTTCAGGGACTACGCAGGTTGATCCAGATACGCAAGGAGACGCCCGCCCTGGGCGGCAACCAGCTCGAAGTCATCCCCACCGGGAACCGCCACCTTCTGGGCTATGTGCGCACCCACATCGAGGAGCGCGCCCTGGTGCTGGCAAACTTCAGCGAACACCCGCTGACTCTCCCCGGCGATACTCTGCGCGTTTTCGGCCTGGGGGACCGCTTTTACGATAAAGTGCACACGGAATTCATCACCACCCGGCAACCACTGGCAATGCCGCCGCTGGCTTTGCGCATCCTGGTGCACAGCGAAGGTGCAGGCGCCAGTTCATTGGTATAATCCCTGCGTCATGAAAAAGAAAATCTTCCACGGTGAGATCCAACCCGAAATGTTCGCTCGCGCCCTGATCGCCGAGTTTGATCGCGGCAACTTTCTGGCGCGTCAGATACCCACCCCTCAGGGATTGATCGTCCAGATCGCTACGCGACCGCAGCGCCAATCCGGTGGTCAGACTGGTCTGACCATCTCGATAGACCGCGTGGAGGACGGCGTCGCCGTGCAGATCGGCGATCAATCCATCTTCGGAGTGGCCGCCAGTCTGGGCAGCACGGCGCTCGCCGCGCTACAGAACCCCTTCAGCCTGCTGGGACGGCTGGACGATATCGCCCAGGACATCGAAAGCCTGCAACTGGATGACCGCGTGTGGGAAACGGTGGAGCGCGTCGCCGCGGCGCACGGGGCCTCGCTACAACTCTCCGAGCGCCTGCGCAGGCTGATTTGCGAATACTGTGATACCGCCAATCCGGTGGGGGAATCCAGTTGCATCGCTTGCGGCGCACCGTTGGGAAATGTTCAGCCGCTCACTTGCCCCAACTGCGGCTTCGTCGTGCGGCGCAGCGAGACCATTTGCCCCAATTGCAAACGCCCTCTCTGATTTTTAAGCGCCCTGCGCAGCGCGGTTCGCACCCCCAACCAAACATCTTATCTGGCAATTCAGAAAGGCGCCGGGTTTCGATAAACCCAACCGACGGCGCCATTCTCGGACTCTACGGTTGACGCAACTGGGTCAACGTGCTTTGCACGAGAGGCAACAGGTCGGCCTCTTCCCGAAGCGCCGGCGGCGCAAAGGGCATGCGGCGCTGCTCGCCCGCCCGCTTCGCCAGCCAGTCGGCCAGCCGCTCCAGACGACCGATCGCCTCGATGAAGCCAATCTCCCCCAACAAATGAATCGCCTGCTCTCGCAAATCCACCCCCACTTTGCGATCACAGGCCAGGTCTACCAGGATGTTGCCAGCATGCGAGCACAGGGTAAACAGCGCCGTAGCATGCGGCTTAATGGAATCGTCCGCGATGAGGGCCTCCAACACAGCCAGCACGGTGCCGCGTCCCATGAGCATGCAACGCGAGCGCAAATAGCGGCGGACTTCTTCTGTCGGCCTTTCCGCCCCTCGGGCGGCAACCAGTTCTCCCAAAGCCTGAATCACCCGAATACGAAAGGGAATATCGGGGTCAATCAAGCGAGTAGCCAACACATAAGCCGCCAGCGGGGAAACGCGGGCCGCCTTCAGCGCGATCAGATGCTCCAGGCTCTCATAACGCCGCGGCGGCTCCGGGGCGGCCAACCCTTCAATGGCCTGCCACACCGCGGGGAAGAGTTCCGCTGTGGCAGGCAGGGTATCGGCAATGTCAAACAAAGATAACTGGGGAAATGGCGATTCGACCATGGCGCAAGTATACCGCAGAATTCAACAATCCCCATCCAGCTAACGCTGGATGCGCTTTTCAACCGCGTCGAGCAGGGCGGTGAACGCCTGAGCAAATTTGCGCACACCTTCCTGCTCCAGCTCCGCCGTCACCGTCTCCATCGCAATACCCAACCCGGCGAGGGAGTCCATCTGCGCCTGGGCGAGGTTCAACCCGGCCTCCAGGGTGGGCGCGGCCGTGCCGTGATCGCGAAAGGCTTTCAGCGTTTTGGGCGGCACGGTATTGACGGTATTCGGCCCGATCAGTTCGTCTACATACAGCGTATCGGGATAGGCCGGGTTCTTGGTGCTGGTGGAGGCCCACAGGGCGCGTTGCAGGCGCGCACCCCGCCCGGCCAGACGCTCCCAGCGCTCCCCGGAGAAAACCTGCTTGTGAAGCGCATATGCCAGCTTGGCGTTGGCGATAGCGATCTTCCCTTGCAAAGCGCGGGCCGCGGCAGCCTGCTCCCCGCCCGCATCCACAATCGCCTGAAGCAGCCCATCCACCTTGGTATCAATGCGGGAGACGAAGAAAGACGCCACCGAGGCGATGTTCTCCACGCCGCCGCCTGCCGCCAGACGGTCTTCCAAACCCGCCAAATAAGCATCCATCACTTTCTCGTAGCGGGCGATGGAGAAAATCAGGGTAACGTTGACATTAATTCCTGCAGCGATGGAACGCTGAACGGCGGGCAGCCCGGCCGGCGTGGCAGGGATTTTAATCATCAGGTTGGGACGGTTTACCTGTTCCCACAGGCGGGCGGCTTCCCGACAGGTGGCTTCCGTATCATCCGCCAGATAGGGGCTGACCTCCAGGCTAACGTACCCATCACCGCCGCCCGTTTGCTCATACAGGGGGAGGAACAAATCGCAGGCCGCCCGGATATCAGCAATCGCCAGGGCTTCGTAAATCGCCTCGCGCGAAAGCCCCTGACGGGCCAGCGGAATCAGGGCGTCGTCATAATCCGTCGAATTGGCGATGGCGTTGTTGAAAATACTGGGGTTGGACGTCACCCCGCGGATATCGCCGCGGGCGATCATCGCCGCCAGCTCACCGTTGTTCAACAAACGGCGCTCGATGTTGTCATACCACAACGATTGGCCCAGGGCGTGCAATTGCTCAATCGGGTTCATAAATCATCCTTTGCTTTCATCTTGGGTTGCTACACACAACCCCATTGTACCGCGTCCATAAAACCGCGCCCGGTCAAACATGCGTGTGCATCAGTCGATGCGCGGCCCGCTTGCGCCAGGCAGTAATCCCCAGGATCAACGAGAAGACCGCCGCCTGCAACAGCACAATGCTCGCCCCCGAGGAGACGTCAATAAAATAAC
>WFTY01000146.1 GCA_015485245.1 Anaerolineales bacterium
CGCCCATACACCGAGAAAATACACCCCCACGCCAGGAAGCAGCCAGATGTAACGCGCCCCGCCCAGCGTTTTCCACATCGTCCCCAACTCCAGGCCGCGCAAGGCCAGATACAGGAAGCCCAGGCTGATTACCACCCCAAGCCAGAAATGCCATCGTTTCATGGGCACGATTTTACCACCGGCCAGCACTGTTGATTTTCCCGCTTATACGCTATACTATGAACGTTGCCATCGGACCAAACACCCCTGGAGGCAGGATCATGGCGCTGAGAACCTGGGAAATCTTGAAAATCCGGTATTGCCCACAGGTCAGCAAGGAGGTCGGCCTGGAAGCCCGCCTCGCCTATCCGGCGGAATGGCTTCCCGATCAACCTCCGCGCGTGCTCGCGCACCGTTGCAGCGAGGCGCTGATCTGCAACCTGAGCGATCGCGCTACCTGCGTGTGGGCTGGCACAAACCCGGCCTACGATCCGTTCAACGAAGCGTAAGCCACCACCCTACTCAATCAGATCACCTCACTGGGGGAGCGCGCCCCGCGCCCAAAGATGAGCGAGGCGAATTTATGCTATACTTGTGTCTGTGTTCGCAAAACAGCTTCTCTGGCAAAACTGGGCTGAGCGTCTCGAAAGATGGGGATTGCGCCAACTGGTCGCAGATTTACTGGATGCGTCCGGCCCTTTGAACTTGCTGGCCGCGCAGGCAATCTATGTCGGCCAACCCTGGCTGAAGCACCTGATGCCAGGCGAGCACTGGCAGGCGCTCACCCATCTTCTGGAAGACCCGGCGGAAGCCCAGGCGTTTGCCGCTTTTTTGCACAAGAACACCTGAGACGGCGCCAGACATCACCAGCAGACAAAAGGAACCCGCTGTGACATTTTCCAGCCTCTTGGGTTTTGCCCTCACCCTGACGTTTCTCGGCTTAATCATTTTATTTGTCGTCGTCGGGCGCGCGGGCGCAAAGGCACAATTGCGCCCCATCCATGCGTTCACCCGCCTGCGACGGGCTATCGGACGCGCCGTCGAATCTGGATCGCAACTTCACCTCAGCCTGGGGCGCGGCAGCATCACCGGCACAGAGAGCGCGGCCGGTTTCGTCGGTCTGAGCGCGCTGGAGGCCGTGATCCGTTCAGCATCCACGGGGGACAACCCGCCGGTAGCCACCACGGGGGACGCCGGGCTGGCGATCCTGGCTCGCGACACCCTGGCCGCAGCCTACAACGCCATCAGCATCGGCGAGCAATACGACCCTCACAGCGGCCAACTGACCGGCATGACCCCTTTCTCCTTCGCCGCCGGCACGCTCTCCACCATCGCAGACTCGAAAACATCCACCCATCTCCTGCTGGGACACTTTGGCAGCGAAGTAGCGCTACTCGGTGACCGCGCCGAACGCAGCGGCGACCTTTCCCTCGCCGGGAGCGATAACCTGGCCGGTCAGGCTGTGCTCTACGCCAGCGTTGAAGAGCCGTTGATCGGCGAGGAGCTCTTTGCCAGCGGCGCCTATCTGCACGCTGGCGCCACTCACATCGCCAGCCTACAGGCGCAGGATGTCGTCCGCTGGTTGCTGATCGCCTTTATCCTGGCAGGCGTGGCGCTCAAATTCCTCGGCGTGGATACACAGATCGACAGCTGGCTGGGGGGATTACCATGAAGCTGAAATTCCGCGCCCCGCTCTCCACAGCGCTGGCTATTGGCGTGGGATTAATCGTGCTGCTGGGCTACTTCTTCGGCCAGAGCGCCAGCGGTGAGTTGACTTTGCTGGGGGTGTTGCGCAATTTTTTCTTGCAAGGTGCAGTCATCTGGGCGGCCGTCGCCCTCATCGTCGGCATCGCCAACCTGGCCTCCGTTCACCTGCATAAAATTCAAAAAAATCAGCAGGCAGGGTACAGTTTCATCCTGTTGCTCAGCCTGATTCTCACCGTGAGCGTGGGAATCTACGATATCATCCAGACACACCTCAACGGCGAGCTGAATTTCCAGCGTCTCGGCTGGGTGTTCACCAACATCCAACTACCGGTGGCAACCAGTTTGATGGCTGTGCTGGCGATCAGCCTGACGTACGCCGCCGGCCGGTTGCTGGCGCGGCGCCTGAACCTGATTTCGGTGGCTTTCATCGGCACAATATTGCTACTCATCATCGGGAGCATGCCGGTCATCGCCACGCAGGCCCCCTTTCTGACCGATTTGCGCGCCTGGATTCTCGGCGTGGTCACAGTCGCCGGGACGCGCGGCATCCTGCTGGGCATCGCCCTGGGCACAGTAGCGACCGGCATTCGCATCCTCACGGGCAGTGATCGACCATACGGGAGCTGAACGCATGGAAGAAATTCGCTGCCCCATGTGTGGCAAACCCAACCCCGCCGAAGAGGAAGTCTGTCAGTTCTGCGAAGCCCGCCTCAAGCCGCTGATCGTCTCCCCATTCTCGGAAGACATCAACGCCGCGGATAACGAGATGCCCGGCTGGCTGCGTGAAGAGCTGGACGGCAAAAC
>WFTY01000147.1 GCA_015485245.1 Anaerolineales bacterium
AATCAGGAAAGACCACCCCAGGTTGTTGACCAGCAACGCCGAGATATACCCGCCCGTGGTCATGAAAGCCGCCTGCCCTAAAGATATCTGGCCGGTGTAGCCGGTGAGCAGGTTCAAGCCTTGTACAGCGATGATGGTCATGGCGATGCGGTTCACCAGCGCCACCACACTTTGGGTGGCGTAAAGCGGCAAAGTGTACAACGCGGCGATGAACGCCAGCAGCAGCCACCATTGCCACGGCTGGCGGATGGTGGCCATATCGTAAGCATAACTGGTATCAAACTCACCCGCAGGTCGCAGCACAGCCATACTCAGATCCTCTCAATCCGCCGCTGACCGAACAACCCTTCGGGGCGGATCAACAGCACAATCAACAACACAACATAAGGCATGATTTCCGACATATTGCGTATCAAAGGGACTTTCGAGGCTGAAACAATCCCCTGAGAAAGCCCAATCAGCAGGCCACCCACAATCGTCCCCGGGATGGACTCCAGGCCGCCGAGCAAGACCACGGGGAAAGCGGCCAGCACCACCACCGAGAGACTTAAATCCAGGCCGCTGGAGGTCGCCAGCAACACCCCCCCCATGGTAGCTACTACCGCGGCCAGCGCCCAGGAAATGCCGAAAATGCGGCGGATGCGCAGGCCGATGCTCTGTGCCAGCTCGTGATCCTCCGATGCGCCGCGCATCGCCAGGCCGGTGCTGGTATAGCGGAAGAAAGCGCCAATCACCAACACGCCCAAAATAGCGATCACAAACGACCAGGCCAGATTTTGCTTAAGGATAATCACAATCGGCTTCTCGTTATAGATGAACGGCGTAGTGAGGCGGTAAGGGTTGGCCGCAGAAAAAATCTGCGGGAAATTGCGCTGCACCCCACCAAAGAGCAGCAAGGCCAGGCCGTGCAATACCTGGCTTAACCCCAACGTCATCAGGATAATCGAAAGCAACGGTTGCCCGGTCATCGGGCGCAGGGCCAGGCGCTCAATCAACAACCCAATCAGCGCCGAAAGCAGGATGGCCAACAAAATCGCCAGCCACAGCGGCGTGCCCACTTCCACGGCAAACCACCAGGTGAACAACGCCCCCAGCAGCAATAACTGCCCCTGGGCAAAATTAAAGATATACGTTGACTTGAAAATCAACACCAGTCCAAGCGCCGTCAAGGCGAGCGGACCACCAGCCAGCAGGCCAGTGACGGCAAATTGGGGGAGCAACTGCCAGTTCATAAAGCCGGGTTTTCCTCCATCTCCAGGGTAGCCACACGCACAATCGTCTCAATGATCCCCTCGCGTCCATCGCGATATTTAACCGCCGCGCGCACAGTGACGCTATCCCGATCACCGTACATCGCAGAGATCATGGCGTCGTAGCGTTCCGCCAGCAGGTTGCGGCGCAGTTTGCGCGTACGGGTCAGTTCGCCTTCATCAGCGTCGAACTCTTTGTGCAGCAAAACAAATTTATGGATGCGCGCCGCGGGAGGCAGGGCGCGGTTGACGCGCTCCACATCCTTACGGATCAAATCGTACACTTCCTGTTTTTGAGAAAGATCCACAAACGTGGTATATGGGATGCCGTGTTTCTCCGCCCAGTGCCCCACATTATCAAAGTCGATGTTAATCAAAGCGCTCACAAACGGCTTGTCCTCGCCACCCACCGTCATCACATCGCGGATATAAGGGCTGAATTTCAACTGCCCTTCCAGGAACTGCGGGGAATAGGCCTCACCGCTGGCCAGGGTAATCATCTCTTTGAGGCGGTCAAGGTACACCAGATGCCCATCCGAGTCCAGATGTCCAGCATCGCCGGTGCGGAACCAGCGCCGCCCTTCTTCATCCACATAGAGCGCCCTGGCTGTGGCTTCAGGGTTCTTGTAATACCCCTGGAACACTGTGCCCCCGCTGACGTGAATCTCGCCGTTCTCGGCGATGCGGACAAGTTGCCCTGGGGCCGCCACGCCCACCGTTTCAAAGCGCACGTCGTCTCCGATGTGAAGGGTATGCACTTGCGCCTCGGTGGAGCCGTACAACTGCTTGATATTCACCCCGATGGCACGGAAGAAACGGATCACATCTGGATTGAGCGCTGCGCCCGAAGAATAAGCCGACTTCACCCGCGTCAACCCCAGCTTATCGCGCAGCGGATAAAAGAGCGCCCACTCGCCCAGGGCATATAACAAACGCCATAACAAAGGAACCGGGCGGCGCTCTTCATAGCGCAACGAAGCCACCCGGTAACCCACCGGCATGAACCAGCGGTACAGCCAGCGATTAATCATGGTGGTATCAGAGATTTTCACCTGCACCAGGGCCATCAAGTTTTCCCACAGGCGCGCCGAGAAAAGCATGGCGTGCGGTGTGATCTCCCGGATATTCTCCTGGACGGTTTCAGGCGATTCGGGGAAGTTGACCACCATGCCGCTGAACAAATGCATCGTCAGGCCAAGCACGTTCTCGGTGATCCATGCCGGAGGCAGGAAAGAGAGATATTCATCGGTGTCCAGACGGGGATCTGCCTGATGGGCGCTCAAATACCCGGCGATCAAATTCGCATGGGAGATCATCGCCCCCTTGGGCAGGCCGGTCGTTCCAGAGGTATAACAGAAGACCGCCAGGTCGTCCCCTTTCCCCTCCTGAATCAATTGAACAAACAAACCGGGATCACGCTCGTCCAGCACGGCCCCCTGTTCCTGGACATCTTCAAAAGCAAGTAACCAGGGATCATTATAGCTCCACAATCCCTTTTCGTCCCAATAAATCACCTGACGCACACGCGGCAACTGCTCACGGATTTCCAGCAATTTGTCACATTGCTCTTGATCTTTGGCAAAGACTAGCACGGCGTCGGAGTGATCGACAATGTACTGGATCTCCGGTGGGCTGCTATCGGTAAAGATCCCTACCGCCACGCCGCCGACGGCTTGCACCGCCAGCTGTGCCCAAAAGTATTGCGGATCATTATCCCCCACAATGCAAACCTTATCACCCCGCTCAAGCCCCAGCGTGGTCAAACCCAACGCCAGCGTCTTCACCTGTTGAAAAGATTCTTCCCAGGTATAGGAGCGCCAGATGCCCAATTGCTTTTGGCGCATGGCTACTTTGCGATCACCATATTTGCGGTGTGCCGCCAACAAGGCTTTGGGGAGGGTGTCCGGCATGCTCATGCGACCTCAGCCTTTCCCAGATAAGCGTTGATCACCGCCTCATCACTGCGGATCTCTTCCGGCGTCCCTTCAGCAATCTTGGTGCCAAAGTCGAGCACCACCACGCGGTCAGCGATATCCATCACTAACCCCATGTCGTGTTCAATCAACAGGATGGTCACTCCCTTTCGCTCGTGAACGTCGAGGATAAAGCGCGCCATGTCTTCCTTTTCTTCCAGGTTCATACCGGTCATCGGTTCGTCCAACAAGAGCAAGCGCGGCTCCATCGCCAGGGCCCGCCCCAGCTCCACGCGCTTGCGCAAGCCGTGCGGCAACGCCCCGACGATCGCCTTGCGGATGTGCTCCATCTCCAGAAAATCGATGATCTCTTCCACCACACGCCGGTGCTCAATATCTTCCCGGCGGGCGCGCCCCCAGTACCATACACAATCCAACATCCCGGCGTTCATGTGGATATGCCGCGCGGCCATCAAATTATCCAGCGTGCTCAGGCCGGTATACAGCGCCGTGTGCTGAAACGTACGGGCGATGCCCAATCGGGCAATGCGATGGGGGGCTACGCGCGTCAGGTTGTGCCCGTCGAAAAATATGTCGCCGGATGTAGGATGGTAAAAATGATTCAAACAATTCAACAGCGAGGTCTTACCCGCCCCATTCGGGCCGATAATCGCCATGATCTCCCCCTCATGAACCTGAAAACTGACATCGTTGAGCGCCAGAATCCCCCCAAAACTCAAAGAGACATGTTGCACGCTTAATATGACGTGGCGCGGATCCACTACGCTATCACCTCCGCTCGAGGTAGGAAAGAAACACAAAAGCGACAACCGCGTAGGTGCTATTTAACAGAACCATAGCGCGGCCCTCACGGAGCCATGTTCCAATCCAACTCGAATGCTATGAATTTTCTCATTGAGGGACGGAGATCTTCAAGAACGTCGCGCCCTCCTCGGCACCAGTGACTAAAACTTAACATGAAACCAGGCAGCCGTCAAGAGAGAGTCGGTTTCCGAACGTCATCCCAGCCCCGAGCGGACAGGTTCTCAGGCCAAGCCCATCAAAACACACCTCTTGACCCGCAAGCCACACAGATCCCACTTCACGCGCTGCCCCCTCAACGCCAGAGGTTCACAAGCGCGTAAATGCCCGGCAGGTACACCCGATCCCAGGGGCCAGCAAACCGGCGCAACGCCCCGCCAAACCCGCGCTTGAAGCGATAAACACCCCACAACCCTTCGCCACGTTGCGTGAAGTTCGCTTCCAACGTCTGTTGATCTTCATCGGGCACTCCCCACAAGTCATACTCGCTACAGCCGCGCGCCTTCGCCCAACGCATGGCCTCCCACTGCAACAGATAAGTCGGCATTTTATTGCGGTGCAGGTTGATGGAAGCGCCGTAGAAATACCAGGCGCGCCCACCGCGGGCAAAGACCATCAACGCCGCCAACGGCTCCCCCTCATACTCCGCCACCAACATCTCGCACTCGCCGCGCGGCTGAAAAATCTCGTACGCCTGGCGATAGTACGCCAGCGTATGAACACCAAAGGCATCGCGCTCACCGGTGCGGGTCATCAGTTGATAAAAAGCCAGGAGATCATCCCAGGGGCGCACGCGCACGCCCTTGCGGGCCGCCAGGCGGATGTTATAGCGCGTTTTCTGCTTCATGCGGGCGAGGATCTCGTCTTCCGCCAGGGAGAGATCCACCACCAGGGTGCGGCGCGGCTGGATCGCCCGCGAGCTGAGGCGAAACCCCGGGGGCGGCGTAGCGCCAAAAAGCTCGCGGGCGTCGTCCTCCCAAAGGTCCGACTCTACTTTGAGAAACACCGCCCGCTTGCGACGGCAAAGCTCATCCACCTCAGGCCACAACGCTTCCCACCCCTCCCCCAGCGGCCCTTTG
>WFTY01000148.1 GCA_015485245.1 Anaerolineales bacterium
CTTGATGTGGGTGCAAATCGCCGGGATTTTACTGGCCGCCTTCGGTGTCGCTCTGGTGGTCACCGGCGGCGATTTCAGCGCCTTGGGCTGGCAGCAAGAGGGTATGCCGGGCAACCTGTACATCCTGGCCAGCGCGCCGAATTGGGCGATCTTCTCTGTGCTCTCGCGCCGCGGTTTGAAACAGCACCCTGCGGCCCGCATGATGCTCTATGTGATGGGCTTTGGTTGGCTGATTGTTTCGCTGGCGATGTTCGTCCCCGGCGGCGTGGGACTGTCGGAAATCCCCCGCCTTACCCGTCCTGGTTGGATGGGAGTGCTCTTCCTGGGCGTGATTTGCTCCGGGCTGGCTTATGTCTTCTGGTATGACGGTTTGCAGGCTATGCCGGTGGGGCAGGTGGGGGCGCTGTTGTATCTTGAACCGCTGATCGCTGTGCTGGTGGCCGCCTGGCTGCTGAATGAGGCGATTTTGCTCGCTTCCCTGCTGGGCGGGGCGGCGATTCTTTTCGGCGTTTACCTGGTCGAGCGCCGCGGTCATCCCGCCGCGGCGGAGGAGCAGCCTGCCTGATGGAGCGTACCGTCCCTTACACTGCTTCGGAAGAAGTTGAACTGTATTTGCGCACGTATTACTCGTTGCTGCGCTCGTCCTCCGATGTGCAGATTCGCACACTGGAGGAGGTGCACTCGGCTACACATTCGCTGCTGCATCCGGGGGCGCGCGATGAAGCGCCAGACCTCTCAGCGTTCATCTACAGCATTTTGCGTTTGCCGGAGTGCATTGTGCAGGCCGACCATGTGGTGATGGGGCAAAGCGCCGAGATGTTCCGCCAGGAGGGGATTGGCGCTGTGGAGACCTGGCAACCGGTCTCAGCGCGGGCTCGCCGCCGCCGCTGTTACTTCGATGGCGAGAGTACGCTGGCCTGTATCGTCGCCAGCCGCTCGGATATTGACGACATCGTCCCCCTGCTGACCGCTTATCAGGTCGAGTGGCGCAAGCTCTATCGTCTGCTCAACCGTCTGCCGGCGGACTTTCCACTCGCCGAGGTAGAGACCAATGCTGAGGCGCGCGCCAGCCTCGCGACGGCGTTGAAGATGAACCTCGATGACCTCGATCGTCTGCGTGTGGTGTGGGGATCGGCGTTCGTCACCAACCTGGAGCGCATCGCCCGCAAACCGCGTCGCCTGCGGGTGCGCCTGCTCAGCGGGACACTGAATGAATATCGGCGGGCGACGCACGCCTGGTGGGAGAACATCGAGAAAGCCGTTCCCGCCTTGCGCGAGCGTCCGGTTTATTTCGTCTCCAGCAACACGCACAGCCTGGTTAACCTGTTCTCCGGCTTCGCTTTGCAGCACCGCGACCGCCTATTGCAGTTCCTTGAAGAGACGCAGGATACTGCCTTGTTGGAGGAGTGGGTCGGCATCCAGGCGCAGGATATCCCCTCCAGCCAGGAGAATTTTCTCTATTACGTGTTGAAGAAATTTCTGCAGACCTCTGAGGGGGCGGCCTATCATCAAATGCGTTTGGAACACGAGCGGGCCTGCGGCATCACCCGCGTGGACAGCCGCCATTACTTCGATGTGGACGCGCAGGTGATCGACCTGGCGCGCGTGCGCACCGACTGGATCGATCCTCGCATTGCCGATCAACCTCTGGACGCCCTGGGCTCCAGCGATGCTTTGATCCTCAACATTGACTACCCCCTGGGCTTGGCGGCTTACAACATCCTCTCCGAGGTGGCTACCCGCGCCGGGCGCATCCTCGGCGTGTATGTGATGGGCAAGGCGGCCACCCTCAACGGCGTGATCGGCGATGTGATGATCCCCAACGTGGTGCACGATGAGCACACGCGCAACACGTACATCATTCGTAACGCCTTCGCCGCCGCCGATGTCGCCCCTTATCTGGTTTATGGTACCGTACTGGACAACCAGAAAGCCGTCACTGTGCGGGGGACGTTTTTGCAAAACGCCACCTATATGGATGTGTTCTATCGTGAGGGCTACACTGATATTGAGATGGAAGCCGGCCCATACCTTTCGGCGGTGTATGAGATGTACCGCCCCACCCGTCACCCGGTGGATGAAATCGTCTACTTCGACCGCATGCCCTTCGATTTTGGCCTGTTGCACTATGCCTCTGATACGCCCCTCAGCAAGGGCAAAAACCTGGGGGCGAGTTCGCTTTCCTATTTTGGGATGGATCCGACGTATGCCACCTCGCTGGCGATTCTGCGCCGCATCCTGCTGATGGAGCAGGCGCGGCTGGCAGGGACTGAGAAAGGATAGTTATGACGATCATTGGAACTTCTGTACGTCGCGTGGACGCGCTGGATAAGGTCACGGGCGAGGCGCTTTACCCCGGCGACCTCACCCGCCCTGATCTGGCGCACATGAAAATCCTCTTTGCCAACCGCCCGCACGCCGTCATCCGAAGCCTGGATACCAGCAAGGCCGAGGCGTTGCCGGGCGTGATCGCCATCTTCACGGCCAAAGACGTGCCCGTGAACGAGTATGGCCTGATTATGCCCGATCAACCTGTGCTGTGTGGCCCCGGCTCTTCCAAGCCCTACGCCGAGCGGGTGCGCTTCATCGGTGATCAGGTGGCGGTTGTCGTCGCCGAGAGCGAGGAGATCGCCGCCCGGGCGCGCGACCTGATTGCCGTCGAGTACGAAGACCTGCCGGTGGTCACTGACCCCGAAGAGGCCATGCGTCCCAATGCGCCGTTGCTGCACCCGGAGCAGGAGAGCAACGTGTTCTGCCGCTACCGCATTCGCAAAGGCGATGTGGAGGCTGCTTTTGCGCAGGCCGATGTGATCGTGGAGAGTGAATATCGTACGCCAGTGCAGGAACACGCCTTTTTGCAGCCGGAGGCCGGGCTGGCCTATGTGGACGAAGAAGGTCGCGTCACCGTGGAGGTTGCCGGACAGTGGCTTCACGAGGAACGTGAACAAATCGCCCACGCTCTGGGGTTGCCGGAGGAGAAGGTGCGCGTGGTGCACCCGGCGATTGGCGGAGCGTTTGGCGGGCGCGAAGACCTCTCGGTGCAACTTGTGCTGGCGCTGGCTGCCTGGCGGCTGCACCAGCGAGGGATCAGCCGCCCGGTGAAAATTGTGTGGAGCCGCGAGGAATCCATCATCGGCCATCACAAGCGGCACGAGTACATCATCCGGGCGCGCTGGGGCGCGACGCGCGCGGGCAAGGTGATCGCCGCCGAAGTTGAACTGGTCGAAAATGGCGGCGCCTATGCCTACACCAGCACCAAAGTGTTAGGCAACGCCACGCTGATGTGCACCGGCCCGTATGAGATCCCCAACGTCAAAGTGGACGCCTTTGCCGTTTACACCAACAACATTCCCGGCGGGGCGTTCCGCGGCTTTGGCGGACCGCAGGGGGCCTTCGCTGCAGAGACACAGATGAACAAGCTGGCCGAGGCCCTGGGCATGGATCCGGTGGAGCTGCGCCTGAAGAATGTGCTGCGCGAGGGATCGCTGCTCTCGGTGGGCACGCCGCTGCCGGAGGGGGTTTCCATCGCGGAGGTGGTGGAGGCTGCGGCGCGCGAGGCAGGATGGCGTGGCGAGCGCGAACAGAAGACCGCGGACGACGGACCACGGTCTTCTGTCCGTGGTCTGTCGTCCGCCGAGCCGCATGTGCGGCGAGGCCGGGGTTTTGCCTGCGGTTTTAAGAACGTCGGTTTCTCTTACGGCTATCCGGAGAACTGCTGGGCGACGGTGGAGCTGCACGGCAAAGGAGAGATCGAGCGTGTGGTGGTGCGCCACGCCGCTGCTGAGGTCGGCCAGGGTACGCATACCGCCATTATTCAGATGGCCGCCGAGGCCGCGGGCGTCTCGGTGGATCAGGTCGAACTGGTGACCGCAGATTCGGCGGTGACGGACAATTCTGGCAGCGTCTCGGCCTCGCGCATGACCTTCATGGCGGGCAACGCCGTGCGCGGCGCGATGGAACAGGCGTTGCAGAAATGGAAGGACGAGGAGCGTCCGGCAATTGCTACCTACCAATACCTGGCGCCCAAGACCACCCCCTTCGACCCGGAGACCGGCTACTGCACGCCCAACTTCGCTTACGGTTACGTCGCCCAGGCGGTGGAGGTGGAAGTGGATACCGAGACCGGTCAGGTGCGCGTTGTCGAGGTCGTCTCGGCCAATGATGTCGGCAAGGCGATCAACCCGCAGCAGGTGGAAGGTCAGACCGAGGGCGCGATTGTCCAGGCCGAGGGCTACGCCCTGATGGAGAACTTTGTTCAGAAAGACGGCTACGTGCTCACCCCGCATCTTTCCACCTATCTGATCCCGGGTGTGTACGACATCCCTGAGCGGGTTAAGACGGTGATCGTTGAGCACGCTGATCCGCGCGGCCCGTGGGGGGCGCGTGGCATGGGCGAGATGCCCTACATCCCGCTGACCCCGGCTATCATCGCCGCCTTGCACGATGCCACCGGCGTGTGGTTCAACGATTTCCCCCTCACCCCGGAGCGCGTGCTGCGCGGTCTGGGGAAGATTTAGACCGCAGACGATAGACGACAGACCACGGACTGCGGTCTACCGTCCGCGGTCCGTGGTCACAAAGCGATTATCATGCCTTTCCCCTACCTCGGCGAAACCCAAACCCTGGACGATGCCGCTCGCGCCGCGCTCCCCGGCGAGTTCGTGGCGCTCCCCGCGGGGGTGACTCATTACGAGATCGACGGCCCGGCGGATGGCGCGCCGGTGGTGTTGGTGCACGGTTTTTCGGTGCCTTGTTATATCTGGGATCCCACCTTTGAAGCCCTCGCCGCGGCGGGTTTCCGCACCCTGCGCTACGACCTCTTTGGGCGGGGATTCTCCGACCGGCCGCGGGTGAAGTACACTCTCGATTTCTTCGCCGATCAGTTGCGCGACTTGCTCGTCGCTCTGGACTTCCCCGCGCCGGTGAATCTCGTCGGCCTTTCGATGGGCGGGCCGATCACGTTGCGCTTTGTAGACCGCTTCCCGCAGCGGGTGAAGCGCCTGGCGCTGATCGACCCTGCCGGATTCCCTTTGCGGACTCCCTGGTATATACGCTTGATCTTGCTCCCTGGGGTGGGGGAGTTGTTCTTTGGGCTGTTGGGGCCGCGCTTTTTGCTCCGCAGCATGGCCGAGGATTTCTTCTCTCCCCGGGAGATCGGCTACTTCCTGGAGCGTTACAAAGAGCAGATGCGCTACCGCGGCTTCCTGCGAGCGATCCTCTCCACGTTGCGCGGCGACGCGCTGGGGGATCAGCGGGCGCTGTACCGCCGCGCCGGAGAACTCGGTCTGCCGGTGCTGTTGATCTGGGGATGCCACGACCGCACTGTCCCCTTTGCGTATAGCCATGAAGCGCGCGCGTTGATGCCTCAGGCGAAGTTCTATCCCGTCGAGGATGCTGGTCACATTCCCCATTACGAACGCCCAGAGGTCGTCAACCCGCTGCTGGTTGAATTTTTGCAGCGGGGGGAGGTGGCTGCCGATTGAAATCGGGGCGCGATGGGCCTGGGCCGGGCGTCGGCCTGCTCC
>WFTY01000149.1 GCA_015485245.1 Anaerolineales bacterium
CCCCCGCCTCTAGAGATTGCATCCCAGCCTGATAATACTCCTCCGCGCTGGGTTGTGGTGGGGATTCCTGACGGCCAAGCGCCAACAACGCACTGCCCAGCGGAAACACCATCGCCAGGATCAATAATAGCGAAAGGCCTATCCACAGTACCCTGGCGCGGGATTTACGATGAGACTTCAACCTTCTCAACATAAGCATCATTATACGACTTTATGCGCCTCTGCGCTCAATGCGCGATCTCAACTGATCAAAAATGACCAGGAAACAGCCTCTTTTTGCGCATTGCAAGGGAGCACTTTCTTTGCAAAACTGAAATATCTCACCGTCTTTCCCCCGTAACACCCGCAGGGGCCGGTCATCCCCCTGCTGCTGGCCCTACTACTGGGGCTTTTTCTCTTGCCGCGGGCGCAGGCCACCCCCCTGAACGAGGCAGTCTTCACACGCTTTTTGTTTCCTCCGTCAATACATCCCGAATCACGCGTTTTATCACATCTGCTGCGCAACCGGACATGAAGGATCCAAGAGCACCTGCTGCCTGTGCGCGGCGCTGTTGCTCATCATTATGCGTTAGACACACGCAGCGCACCGCAGGCCAATCTCGCTTGATCTGTGCCAGCAACGCCCAAGCACTGATCCCCAAACCAGCATCGATAACGACCACATCCGTCGGTTGTTGGGCCAGGAAACGCAAAGCCGACAGAGCATCATCACACTCGCCCGCGACTCGCAAACCAGTAGTATCACGCAACAAGACACGCAAACCAGCGCGTAATCGACCTGGCGGAGCAACAATTACAACTGAAGCGAATCCAGTCACAGCCATCGCATTCTAACCATAACAAATGCCAGCGCTGCCCGCAATGGACAAAAGCAGACAATGAAGGGTCAAAAATGACCACCCCCTGGTCGGTCATTTTTGACCAGTCGATTTGCTCAGCGCTGAAATCGAACCGTGGTTCTCCAGGGAAAGCAAAAAACCATAGCCTGACGGGCTATGGTTTCTTTTAGAGCAGCGGGGCGAGCATTCGAACCAGGGCACTTCAGGTATGAGCGAGAACCCTGAAACCGCATTTTGGGCGAATCGCACAGGCGCACGTACCGTTCAAACTCAGCCTACACGTCGCCGGATCACACGTCAAAACTCAATCTCAACTCTTTGGCCAGATTCAACGAATGCGTGCGCATGGGACGCGGCAGGGGCCTCAGGTAGAGGTCATCGAAAAGCGCCTTAGCCACCGTAGCCCGATGAAACGTCACCCCCATGAAAGAGTGCTGCACGAAGCCGGTATAGAGGGGGCAAAGGTACTTTGTAAACCATGATGCCCTGGCAAAGATGGTGGGCAGCTTACGCGAACCGCTATCTGGCCTCAGAGAGCACAAAGCGACGGAACGCCCAGCCAGTGGCCGTCAGGCCGTCACCATCCACGTTCCCCAGATTGGAAGCCGGGTAGAGGGGATCGTACAAACTGAACCAGGCCCAGCGCTGCACCAGGAGATCATCATCGGCAGGAAGGCCGCTCTCCGGATCGCGAGCGGTTGCCAGCCAGGAAAAAGCCTCCCGCAGGTAGTCCGCCATCACGTCCGGAGGATACTCACCCCCCGCTGGGGCCAGAACACCGAACTCGGTGATCGCCAGGGGGACGTCGCGATAGCCCCGCCCAGCCATCCAGGCACGAAAAGCGATGATCTGCGCTTTGAGCAATTCCACATCGCCGATCGCTTCCGGCGGATACAACGCTCCTGCATCCACCGCTGGAAAGCCCGGCGGAATCCCCGCCCCCCAACCGCCCCGTTCCTCGCGCAGCACAAACCCGTGGACGGTCCACCAGTCCACCGGCATCGGCTGTGCATACAACGCCTGATAGGCGGCGAGGACACGATCCAGATAGGCCATCCGCAGAGGTGTAGCCTGTGTAACGCCCGCCACCGCCACTTTGGCGCGCGGATCGGCCCCCTTGATCAACACATACAATCGATGATAAACCTGAGCGTACTCCTCCGGAGTCACGTTGTCCTGCCAGGGGTTATCCGGCTCGTTACCAATGACCCAGACGTTGCCTGGAAAGCGTGCCGCCAGCCAGCGGATCGCCTCAGGCTGGGGATAGACGCAACCGCGCCCCAGGCGGATCATTTGCCAGTGTTCGGGTTTTTGTTCGGGATAGCGGGGCAAGGCGCGCCAGTCGAGGTACCAGCCAGCCCCCAGGCGACGCGCCCAGGTTTCAGGATCATCAGCAACCGTCAGGCCAAACCCCATTCGCGGGGAGAGTTGCTCCCATCCCAGAGGGAACGCCCCCACCCCCTTTGGGCCAGGCATCGCCTCCTCCGATGGCGCCTCCACCCTGGGAGGGGGCTCGCCACGGTCAGGGCTGGATTCGCGCACATCCACTTCAGCAAAATGGCAGCGCGCCCCCATCGGCGGTGGGAGCGCTGCCAGATCCATGTACATCCCCCAGAACAGCAAAACAGCGATCCCGGCCAGCAAAGCGAAGGGGCGCATCAAAACGCCCCCTTGCCGGAAAAGACTGCCGGGAGAGTGCGCATCAGAATTTTCAAATCCTGCCACAGCGAGTAATGGTTAATGTACTCAATTTCCAACGTCAGGCGCTCGTCCATATCCAGTTCGCCGCGCCCGGAAACCTGCATCGGGCCAGTCAGCCCTGGCTTGACCACCAGCCGTTGACGCTGCTCATCGTTGTATTGCGCCACCACCCAGGTCTCCTCCGGGCGTGGTCCCACCAGGCTCATCTCTCCACGCACCACATTCCAGAACTGCGGCAACTCATCCAGGCTCCAGCGGCGCAGAAAACGCCCCACACGAGTGATGCGTGGGTCGTTGGGAATTTTGTAAACCGGGCCATTCAGGGGATTGCGCGACAGCACCGCGCTCACCTGCGCCTGGGCATTGACCACCATCGTGCGCAGCTTATACACCCGGAAAGGCCTGCCGTTCTCCCCGGCGCGCTCCTGGA
>WFTY01000150.1 GCA_015485245.1 Anaerolineales bacterium
CCCTGGAAGTGTTGCTTGATCAAGTGGTTGAGCAATTACAGGTAGATGCCGCCGGCGTGCTCTTGCTGGACCCCCATTTACACCGGCTGGAATTCACCGCCGGACGCGGTTTTTCCACCAACGCCTATGAAAAAGCGCGCCTCCGCGTGGACCTGGGCGAAAGCGTCGCCGGCGAGGTGACCCGGCAGCGGCGCACAATCCAGAACACCGAACGGATCCCCAAAGACCTGCCTGAATCCTTCGCCGCTATGTTGCGGGCCGAAGGGTTCGTCTACTTCGCCGTCACACCGTTGATCGCCAAAGGCAAGCCCAAAGGCGTGCTGGAGGTCTACAGCCGCTCTCACCTGGAGCCCGACACATCCTGGCTTGAGTTCCTGGAGACGCTGGCAACACAGGCGGCCATCGCCGTCGATAACGCCCAGCTGTTTGAGAATCTGCAACGCTCCAACACCAACCTGCGGTTGGCCTACGACGCTATCATCGAGGGGTGGGCGCGCGCCACCGAGATCAAAGGCCAGGAACCCCAGGGACACAGCCGGCGCGTGGCTGCGCTCACCATCCAGGTTGGACGCATAATGGGGGTTGCAACCGATCGCCTCATCCACATGCGACATGGAGCGTTGCTGCATGACATCGGCAATCTGGGTATCCCCGACTCGATTCTGCTCAAATCAGGCCCGCTGACCGAGGAGGAATGGGAGCTGATCCAACAACACCCACAACGCGCCTACGACCTCCTCCATCCGATTGCCTACCTGCGCCCGGCGCTGGAAATCCCGCTGCACCACCACGAACGCTGGGACGGCAGCGGTTATCCCGAAGGGCTCCAGGGCGATCAGATTCCTCTGGCGGCACGCATTTTCGCGGTGATTGACGTCTGGGATGTGCTGACATCCGACCGCCCTTACCGGGCGGCGTGGCCGCGCGATAAAGCCCTGAAATACATCCAGGAACACAGTGGCAGCCAGTTTGACCCCCAGGTTGTAAAATCCTTCGTTCAGATTGCTGAAGCCCCCTTGTAATTGCAAGCGCCCCCGGTGCGATTCGAACGCACAACCGTCGGATTAGAAGTCCGATGCTCTATCCATTGAGCTACGGGGGCAAGAGCTCAACACTCCGGGCAGGGGCGAATCCCCTTGTAGACACGCGTTCCGGAGATCGTACGCAGAATGGTCATCGCGGGACGGTGGAGGTGCTCCGCCAGCTCACGCGCGGTCATGTGCACATTCCCATTTGCCAGAAAGATGCGAAAGATCGCCTCAACCAGCGAGGTGCGCTCGGTGATGAATTCCGGCGCACGGGCGCAATGACTGATGAGGATGTGCTGCAATCCGTCCACCTGTTGCACCTCGGCGGTTTCAGGATCGACAAAATCCACCATCGTACCGCCCTCCAGCTCGGAGTAAGCCGCCTGATGTTCGGCGCAGAGCGTGGCGCGCAAATGCACACGCCACTCGCGGTCATTCTGCTGCCACCAGTCAAAGTCAATATGAAAGGGGGTGTCCAGCGTCGGTGTTACCAGACTATACTTTTTCGGCTCAGCCACGAAACACTCCTGCTTTCAACGCCAGGCCTCCACTTCAGGAGCCGGCGGAATCGTCAAAACGAAAATGCAAATCGCCTACATGCACAAACCAGGGCCGTTCAGCGAGCAGCGCCATGATCGGCCCTGGCGGGCAGCGCCGCACCAGATTGACCGCCGCGTACAACTCGCTGATGTGGACATGGTTCTGCGGATTGAGCTTGGTCAGCTCACGGGCCATATCGGCCACCACACGCTCAAACGGCGGCGATTGCTGCTGGCGCTTCTCCCACACCTGATCCATCGCCTCAATGTCGGGGACCACGATCGCCATGCGTTCATCATACGCCGCGGTGACAACCTGTTTAAGATTGGCGAAGACAACGCCGCCATCTGCGCCTACCAGGACGGTGCGCACCCAGTCCCGGCGCGCCCGCTTGGTATCCGCCTGCACGATCACCTCGCCCGGATCTTTTCCCGGTTTGATACAGATCAATGTGCCCGGTATAAACTCATGCTCGCGATACCATTCTTCCAGCCCAAACACATACCCCTGCTCACGCACAACCCAGCCGGGAAAGCGCTCGCCCGTAGCCCCATCCACCAGCACAAAGCGGATGCGCGGGGCCTCGTAAGCCGTGGGGAAATATGCGCGCACCTGGGCGGAGAGCGGCAGCGTACCCGCGCGCCAGTGCGGATACAGCAACGTGACGGTCACGCCTTCCGGCGAGGCCGCGGCGATCTGATCCGCGGGAGTCAGCTCATCGCCCAGACGGCGCTCCAGGTCGAGCATCTCTGGGGTAAGCTGATCGCGATCGTACTCGATCGGGCGGTAACGCAGGGTCTCCGGCGTTGAGCGCACCCCCTCCGGTTCCAGGCGCTGCAGGAACCACAACACCTGCCCGGCGGGGCCCACCTCGTCGAAGCGGGGGTCCTCCTGTAAAGCCAGGTCCAAAGAGAAGCGCATCAAATTGGGGTTTTCGTTTACCGAAAGCTCAACCTGCTCCAACAAGGCATCCGTCGGCAAGGGGCCGCCGTTCGACATATCCAGCACGGCCTCCGCCAGATTGAGGTGCCCGGCGTTGACGTCCACCAGCAACGCCCGCGGGAACCAGCGACCGGCGATGCGCACGAAATCTTCCTGCTCTTCCAGGCCAGCTTCCAGGCGCTCCACCAGCAAGTCTTCGTATTCCGCCAGGATCTCCCCAGCCGAAGGAGTTTCGTCCGTTTGCTGGGTCGAGGGATCATTCAAGGCGTGCTCGGCCAACCCGGCGGCAAATTCGCGCTCCTCTCCGTTTTCAAAGCGCACCTGAATAACCGAAAACTCCCCCAATTCCGGGTTAAACCCCGGGCGCTCACCGATCACTTCCCCGGCGCGCCACTCAAACGCCGGAAAAACGATCTTCTGCCCCGGCTCAAAGCGCTCTCGGGGGAGGTAGACGCTGGCGCCCGCCAGCCGCCTGGATTCAATCGCCTTGATCTCACGGCGCAGACGGTCTTCCACCAGCGCGGCGATCAGTTCGTGTGAGGTGAGCGGCGTTTCCACCTCCAGAAGATGTGCGTAAATAAACTCGACATCTTCCGCTTGAAGCTCAAAATCTTCCCAATAGTCTTCCCGTAAGGAAAGCCCAGCTACAACCATAACAGCCTCATCCAATTCTGATTTGGTCGCTTTGCGTTTGCGTAAACGACCAGCTCCTATTATACTCTACCCTGTCTGCGTTACAAGGCGAGCCCCTCAAGGCCGCGCAGCCAACCGTTGCATACACCCAAAGGAGTCCCCCGATGAACCAATCCACCCACTGGAGCGTGGCAATCCGCATCCCCGGCGAGTTGCAGGCCGAAATCATCCGCGGTCTGCTGGAATCCCAGGATATTCCGGTTTATCTGGCCGTTGAAGGGGCTGCGCGGGCGATCGGCGTCAACGTCGGCCCATTTGGTCTGGTGGATGTGATGGTGCCGGAAGATCACATAGAGGAGGCGCAGGAAGTGATCGCCGCGTACCAGGCAGGCGACTTTGAAACACCCGACGACTGATCAGGGAAAACTCTCCTCCAACCATTGCATCGGGTCTACCTGAACCCCACCGACGATCATCTCCCAGTGAAGATGCGGCCCGGTGACGCGCCCGGTAGCGCCCACACGGCCGATCAACTGACCGGCTTCTACCCAGTCCCCCTCGTTCACCAGAATCTCTGATTGATGCGCATAAGCCGAATACACCCCCCAGCCGTGATCGATCACGGTGGCGTTGCCGCGCACAATCAACTCGCCGGTAAACACCACGCGCCCGCTGGCGGCGGCGTAAATCTCCACGCCGGTCTGGCCGCAGAAATCCAGCCCGGTGTGGAAGTAGAGATACCCGCTGGCATTGTAAGAACGTCGGTTGCCAAAGCGCGAAGGGAAACAGTCGCTGAGGTACTCCGGCATAGGGCTTTGGAACATCCCCTCCCAATAGCGTTCCGGAGTCACAGGAGCGACGATCTCCGCCCAGCGGGCGTTTTCGGTTTCATTGTTCGCGGTGTTGGTGGTTTGCGAAGCCACCGTCAACGGGGGATCGTAAGGATAGCCCCCCTCGCGCACATAAACGCCCTGCGTGAAACGCAACGGAGTGCCATCCGGCAATTCACCCTCCAGGCTGAGGGGATACACGCCCGGCTCCAGCATGGCATGCACGCCCTGCAAGGCCACCACCTGCCCATCCGCCAATGAGAAGAAGTTAAGCGGGCGCTCCGCGAACTGACCGCGGAGCGTCGTTCCCGACGGCAGATCGAGGCGGAGCATCATCGTGCGCCCCTGCACCAGGGGCAGCGAGTTCAAAGCGATTTCCGCGACGGCGTCAGGCAGGGCGCCCGGAGTGCGGTTCTCCCCCTCAGACAGGGCAAGGGAATCCCCCGGCAACAGCCCCCACGGCTCCGCGAGACGGTTCGCCTGCGTCAGCGCCCAGGGGTTGATC
>WFTY01000151.1 GCA_015485245.1 Anaerolineales bacterium
CCCCGGCGGCGCGCAGACGCTCTACGGCGTCCAGCCTGACCTGACCACCCTCGGCAAGGTGATCGGCGGCGGGCTGCCGGTGGGGGCCTACGGCGGACGGCGCGAGATCATGGAGATGATCGCCCCGGCCGGGCCGGTCTATCAGGCCGGGACGCTTTCGGGCAACCCCCTGGCGATGACGGCGGGCATCGTCACCCTGCGCGAGTTGCAAAAGCCGGGCGTCTGGGATGCATTGGAACAGAGCGCCGCCGCGCTGACCGAGGGCATCGGCCAGACGGCGCGGGAAGCAGGCGTTCCCATCCAGCAAACGCGCGTCGGGACGATGTTCAGCGCCTTCTTCACCGAGACGCCGCCGCGCGACTGGAACACGGTCAAGACCTGCGACACGGCGCGCTTCGGCAAATTCTTCTCCGTCATGCTGGAAAACGGCGTATATCTGGCCCCCTCGCAGTTCGAGGCCGGGTTCATCTCCACCGCGCACACAGATGAGGTCATCGCTCAGACCGTCGCCGCTGCCGAGGCAGCTTTCGCTGCTTGCTGACGAGTTTCCAATCACACGCTAACCTTTCTTTGACGCGAATCTAACGTTGCAACAATAGGATTATATTTTGACGCGACCCGAAAAGCCGCGCAGGAATCCACACACTCTCGGTAAACTCAGGTTTGCCTGAAGTGACCTCCCCGCAGACAAACGACGAGAAGGCCCCAGGGCAACCTGAGGGCCTTTTCTATTCACAAAACAGGAGGCAGCTATGAAATCATTCCGTTGGATCATCGCCAGCCTGCTTGGACTGACCATCTTGTTGAGCGGCTGCGCCACACTCGCACGCTTCAACCCACAGGGCAAAGAGACGGAAAGCGCGCCGCAGATCACCCCTGCGCCAACGCCCACCCCGGTGACCACCATCAGCCCGCAGACGCGTGATGCCTTGGAAACCATCCAACAAGGCTTCACCGCCATCTACAACCAGGTGGCGCCTTCAGTAGTGAACATCCAGGTCGTCAAAAACGTCCCCGCTGGCCCATCCGGCTTCCCCTTCAGCGCGCCGGGGGGCGAGCGACGTCAATCCGGCCTGGGCTCAGGGTTTGTATGGGACGACCAAGGTCACATCGTCACCAATAATCACGTGGTTGAAGGTGCAGACCAGATCACAGTGACCTTTTGGGATGGCACCAGCGCTGAGGCCACGCTGGTCGGAAATGACCCCAACAGCGACCTGGCCGTGGTGCAGGTAGACGTGCCCGTCGAGCGTCTGCATCCGATTCAGGTAGCCGATTCGACTCAGGTGCAGGTCGGCCAGCTTGTCGCCGCGATCGGCAACCCTTTTGGACTGGAAGGCACGATGACCACAGGAATCATCAGCGCATTGGGGCGCTCCCTGCCCGTGGGCATGGGTTCAGCACAGGGGGCTACCTACACCATCCCGGATGTGATCCAAACCGACGCGCCGATCAACCCCGGCAACTCCGGCGGGGTGCTGGTCAACATGAACGGCCAATTGATCGGCGTGACCACGGCGATCGAATCACCGGTGCGCGCCAGCGCGGGAATCGGCTTTGTGGTGCCCTCCATCATCGTGCAGCGCGTGGTACCGGACTTGATCGCCAACGGGCGCTATGAGCACCCCTTCATCGGCATCAGCGGGACGACGTTGAACGCCTCCCTGGCACAAGCCATGAACCTGGACGCGGATCAACGCGGTGTGCTAGTGGTGGAGGTGATCCCCAACAGCCCGGCGGACGAGGCCGGCCTGAGAGGCAGCGACCGCCTGACGGAAATCAACGGGCAGCAAGCCCGCATCGGCGGGGATGTCATCCTGCAGATTGACGACTACGCGGTCAACGATTTTGAAGACCTGACCGCTTACTTGGCGCGCTATACCTCGGCAGGGCAAACCATCACGTTGACCGTGCTGCGGCAGGGGAAAACCGAAACCATCAAGCTCACCCTGGGGGTCCGCCCCACAGACGCGACGATGAACCAAACGGGAGCGCGCTCTGGGGAAGGAGCCTGGTTGGGCATCCTGGGCAGCGACCTGAACCCAGACGTCGCGGAAGCCATGAATCTCGATCGCGATCAGAAGGGCGTGCTCGTCCAGCAGGTGCTGGATGGCAGCCCGGCAGATCAGGCCGGGTTGCGCGGCAGCTATAAATCGGCCACCATCAATGGGCAGAGCATCCTGATCGGGGGTGATGTCATCATCGGGTTGGATCAGGAGGAGATCACCAACATGGAACGCCTTCAGGCTTTGCTCAACACCTACTCGCCCGGCGAGAAAGTCACCCTGACGATAATGCGGGATGGTCAACAACGGGAAGTGGTTGTACAATTGGGCGAACGTCCCTAGAAAAGCTCCAACTGGGGATACCTCTTCACAGAGGCATGTGGATATCAGGATTCAGCAGCGGTTGTTGCAGCCTAGCGGCTCACTCCGCTGCTGTTCCCGTGTTGTGATCGTCGGCATGTATGACAGGAGAAAGGTTTCATGAGTGTCAAGATACTCGAAAAAAGCGGTCGAGCGGCCGCCCGCCTGCTTGACCGCCTGCAACCATCCAGCTCGGTCACTCTCTTTAGTGCGGCAATTATCGTCGGCGTGGGCACTGGACTTGGGGCTGTCTTTTTCATTTGGTTGATCGATCAGGTTGAGAAGTTATTATTCGGCGTTTTGCCAGGGATTGCGCCCCTGGGGCGCGTCTGGCTGATTATCATCCCTGCCCTGGGTGGCCTGCTCGCCGGCCCTATCATCGCCTTTTTCGCCAAAGAAGCCAAAGGGCACGGCGTCCCCGAGGTCATGCAGGCCATTGCGCTGCGCGGCGGACGCATCCGGCCGCGCGTGGTGGTAGCCAAGGTGGCCGCTTCGGCCAGTTGTATCGGCTCCGGTGGGTCGGCTGGCCGTGAGGGGCCTATCGTCCAGGGTGGGGCGGCTTTAGGCTCCACCCTGGCGCAGCTCCTGCGCTTCTCCGAAGAGCGCATCCGCAACCTGGTGGCCTGCGGCGCCGCCGCGGGGATCGCCGCCACCTTCAACGCCCCAATCGCCGGCGTTGCCTTCGCCCTGGAGATCATCCTGGGCGAACTGGCCATTGAGGGATTGAGCAGCGTGGTGCTCTCGGCGGTCATGGCAAGCACCGTGGCGCGCGCCATCCTGGGCGACCGCCCGGCGTTCTCCATCCCGTTGTACTCCGTCAAAAGTCACTGGGAGATCCTGCTCTACCTGCTGCTCGGCCTGCTGGGCGCGGTGGTCGGGGTGATGTTCATCCGTTCACTTTACTGGTTTGAAGACCTGTTTGACGACTGGAAATTCCCAGATGCGCTCAAACCCGTCATCGGCGGGCTGCTGCTGGGCGTGATGGGCTATCTATACCCCAAGATGCTCACCGGCATCGTGCCGCGCAACGAGTTGAACCTGGGGACAAACCTGGTTGAAAACATCCCTCACATCATGGGGGCGGGCTTTGGCCCCATTGAGGCCGCCTTGCTGGGCAAAGCGGCCGTCGGCTTGATGCTGGTGCTGATCTTCCTCAAAATGCTGGCGACGGGCTTCACACTCGGCTCAGGCAACTCCGGCGGCGTGTTTGCCCCCGGCCTGTTCATGGGGGCGATGACCGGCGGGGTGTTTGGCTGGTTGGCGCAACAACTCTTCCCCGCGGTGGCCGCCGGCCCTGGCCCCTACGCCACCGTCGGGATGGCCGCGGTGTTCTCCGCCGCGGCGCGCGCCCCGCTGACCGCCATCCTGATCGTCTTCGAAATGACCGACGATTACCGCATCCTCCTGCCGTTGATGGCCGCGGTGGTGGTCAGCACCGTCGTCGCTCAGAAGATGCTCCCCGAATCCATCTACACCCTCAAACTGGTCAAGAAGGGCATCAGCCTGTTCCGCGGGCGGGATATGGACGTGATGGCCGCGGTACGGGTGGCCGAAGCCATGGACACCAATCCCGTCACCGTGGCGCCGGATATCTCCGTCAGAGACCTAGAAGCGCTCTTCCTGCAAACCAACAGCCACGGCTTCCCGGTCGTCAACCACGACGGCGAGCTTTGCGGCATCGTTTCGCTGGAGGATTTCCGCCGGGTAAGCGGGGAGGATGGCCCTCCTCCGCCCGACCTGACGGTCGACGACATCGCCACGCACAACGTGGTCACGGTCTACCCCGACGAATCCCTGCGCGTCGCCTTGCAAAGGATGGCGCCGCGCGATCTCTCGCGGCTGCCAGTGGTGGCGCGCCAGAATCCCAAGAAACTGATCGGCGTGTTGCGACGGCGCAACATCATCCGCGCTTATGAAATCGGCCTGATGCGCCGCGGCTTCGCCATGGGCAACCTGCCCGGCGCGCCGCTCGGCACATCCACCGGCAAGTTCCTTGTCGGCCGCCAGTCGCCCCTGATTGGCAAATCGCTGGCCGAGTTGAACCTGCCTTCCGCCTTCCTGGTTATTCACATCGAACGCGATGGGAACGCCATCCTGCCACACGGCGATACTGTACTGCGCGATGGCGATGCCATCACCATCCTGGCCTGCGACGGCGATGTGGAGCAACTGGAAAAATTCTGGCACCAGTTGATCGCCGAGGAAGAAGGCCAACCTTCCAGAGGATAAATCAAAAAACGCCGGCGGTTTTTTCCCACCGGCGTTTTTGATTCGCCCTGCCCGGTTATTCAGGCCACTTCAGCACGCGGCTTCCCAATCCAACGGAAAGCCACCATCCCCCCCAGGAGCGGCATCCAGAAGGTGAAAGCGCGGTATGTCAGCGCGATCACCGCAGCCGTCCCCAGAGGAATATAGAACGAGTTCAGCGCCAGCGTCAACAGGCTTTCCACAATCCCCACACCCGAGGGGGTGGGAGAAACGATGGTAAAAAGGAAGGCGATACAAAAACTCGCGATGATCGTGCCAATGGAAACCGGTTGCCGCGCGGCGATGAAAACAAAGTATAGCACCAGGATCATCAACGCTTTACCGTTGACCGCCAGGACGACGGGGAAGATCAGCTCGCGCGGCCTCCCGCGCAACGCCCGCACGCCTTCTGCGACTTCGCGCGCGTAAACATGGGCGCGCTGCACGGAGAGATACTCATCCTGCCGCTTGGGGCGGAAAGGGCGCACCAGACGATTGATTAAACCCGCCAGCCAGGCCAGCAAACCGCCCAATCGGCGCTCCGAGCGCACGCCCAGGTAGAGGATGGCGGCCAACGCCACGGCGATCAACAACAAGATAATCGAAGCGATGATCTCGGTCACCGTGAGCCGATCGCGCCGCAGCAGCACAACAAACCCCAGGGTGAGCACCATAAAAAAGGCAATGTAATCAAAAAGCACAAACAGGGTGGAAGCCACGGTAGCCTTGCCTGTAGAGTAATCCCGCGCTCGCGCTTCCGAGATCATCACCGCCATGCCGCCAACGCCCGCAGAGGGCGCGATGATGTTGATGAAATTAGCCGCCAGCGTGGTCAACACCATGCGCCCCAGCTTTTCATCCACCCCCAACAAACGCAGGATCGTTTTGAACGAGGCGCCAATATTAAGCACCCACAACACCTCGATCAACGCCGCCAGAGCCAGATAGCGCCAGTCGCCCTGTTGCAAGGTGCGGACGATATCGTTGAGCTCGGCAAAACGAGTGATGACAAACATAATCCCCAGCATGACCACCAGGGCGGTAACGAATTTACGCATGGGGGGGATTATAACATCCGCACCGAGGGTTATCTTCCACCAGAACTTTTTGGGGTTCCCCCGGTGCGAAGGTCATCTTGTTGCTGTACGCCGGCCCCGCGGTGGAGCACATCTTCTCCAAAACGCTCCCGCAACGCGGCGATGGCCTGCTGCAGGCGATGCTCTTTTTCCCAATTGTGATCCCACAGCCCCAGTTGACGCGGCGGTTTTTCCAGGCCGCTGACGCCCACGCCCAGCAGGCGCACGGGCTGTCCCCGCGACCAGACCTGGGCGAACAGGTCTTCGGCGGCCCGGGCGATGACCTGCGCCTCGGCGGTGGGGCTTTTTAGCGTGGTCTGGCGCGTCAGAGTGGTGAAATCGGGCCAGCGGATTTTGATCTTCACCGTGCGGGCGATCAGCCCCTTTTTCGCCAACCGCGCCGCCACCTGTTCAGTCTGGCGGCGCAGGGTGTGCAGCAGTTCGGCTTCAGATTGAACATCTCGGGCGAAGGTGACTTCCTGCGAGACGGATTTGGCCTCGCGGTGGGTGACGATGGGGCGGTTGTCCTCGCCGCGGGCGCGGTGGACGATTTCGAAGCCGTGCTGGCCGAATCGGCGCAGCATTTCCACATCGTCGCACCTCGCCAGTTCGCCGATGGTGGTGATGCCCAGGGCGGCCAGTTTCCTGGCGGTTTTGGGGCCGACGCCCCAGAGCATTTCGACCGGCAGCGGGGCGAGAAAGGCGGCCTCTTCGCCGGGCGGGACAACGGTCAACGCCCTGGGGGACGCGCCGCCTTGGGACGCGGCTTTGCCCACATCGTTGGCGATCTTGGCGACCAGTTTGTTGCTGGCGATGCCCAGGGAGCAGGGCAGCCCGAGGGAATCCCAGATGTCGGCCTGAAGGGCGCGGGCGACCTCCACCGCCGGGCGGGGATGATCGCTCACATCCAGGAAGGCCTCGTCAATGGAGAGTTGTTCCACCCTCTCTGCCACGGCGCGCAGGCGCGCCATCACCCGGCGGGAGGCCTGGCGGTAGGCCTCGAAATGGGGACGCACTACAATCAGGTTGGGGCACAGGCGCACGGCCTGCGCCATCGGCATGGC
>WFTY01000152.1 GCA_015485245.1 Anaerolineales bacterium
GAGTGCCAGGGAAGGTGGTTGGGTGTTGAACATGAGTGTGTGTTTGGCTGGCGGATTGCCCGACTCAAGTATATCAAAACCTGACGGGGCATCGAAAAGCGGTTACAATCAATGAGTGCGCAAGTTGTCTGGAAAGGTTATCCCGCATGCGACCTCAGTATGGATATTTTGCCGACCCGTTCCTGCTGGAGTTTGACTCTCGTGTGACGCAAATGCTTTCTCTGCCGGATGGGCGCGTTGGTGCGATCCTGGAGCGCACCTGGTTTTATCCTACCGGCGGTGGTCAGGCGCACGACCTGGGAACTTTGAACGGAATCCCGGTGCTTGACGTTTATCGGCAGGAGGCGACCGGTGAGGTGGTGCATGTTCTCGCGAGCGGGAAGCTCGCCAGCGATGAGCCGGTGCACGCCTGGATCGATGGCGACCGGCGACTTCGACATATGCAGCATCACACCGCCCAACACTTGCTCAGCGCTTGTTTGCAGCGTTTGTTTGGCCTGGAAACCCTGTCCGCGCATATCAGCGGGTATTCGCCCTCCACAATCGATTTCCCCGACCGATCGCTGGGGGAGGATGAGCTGGCTCAGGTTGAACGGCTGGCGCACGAGGTGATCTTTCAGAACCGGCCGGTGACAACATATTTCGTCCCGGCTGCGGAGGCGGCGCGTTTGCCGTTGCGCCGCCCGCCGAAGGTTTCTGGCGAGGTGCGTGTGGTGGAGATCAAGGATTGGGATTACTCGGCATGCGGCGGGACGCACTGTCTCTCCACAGGGATGATTGGCGTGGTGAAAATCCTCAAGACCGAGCGCCGAAATCAGAAAACGCGGTTGCATTTTGTGGCGGGGTGGCAGGCCCTGGAGCGCTTCCAGGAGTTACATGCCATCGTCGGTGCGTTGGGGACGGCCTTGAGTGCGGGAAAACACGATTTGCTGGCGGCGGTGCAGCGGCAATCCAAAGCCCTGCGGGACGCGCAAAAAGAGTTGCAGACGCTGCGCCTGGAGAGAGTCCCGATTGATGCGCAGCATTTATTGGTGGACGCTATTTCGTTGGGCGACGTCCGCCTGGTGACGGCTTTGTTCGTCGATCGCCCCGCGGGAGAGTTGCCGGCGTTAGCCAAAGAGTTGACGAAGACCAGGGGTGTGGTTGCTCTCCTGTCCACGGTCTCCGGGGAAGCGAAGTTTTCGGTCGTGCTGACGCGCCACGAAGCGGTTGCGTTGCATGCAGGCGAATGTTTGCGGCGTTGGCTGACGCCCTTGGGCGCGCGCGGCGGTGGTGACGAAATGTTTGCCCGGGGCGGCGGCGCGGTGACTGAAGAGCAGGTGCGAAACTGGCTGGAAAATATTCCTGCCAGGCTAGAGGAGGTTTTTGATGCCACATATAACGATTAACGGGATTCAGCTTTACTACGAGGCGCATGGTGAGGGTGCGCCCGTGTTGCTCATTCACGGGCTGGGCTCCAGTTCCCGGGATTGGGAGTGGCAGATCCCGGAATTTTCTAAAAAGTATCAGGTGATCGCTTTTGACGTGCGCGGGCACGGCCGTTCTGGCAAGCCGGCCGGGCCGTATCATATGCGGCAATTTGCTGATGACGCGGCTTATTTGCTGCGCGTGTTGGGCGCCGTGCCGGCTCACATCGTCGGCATCTCAATGGGGGGGATGATCGCTTATCAACTGGCTGTCAGCCACCCTGAGGTAGTGTGCAGCTTGGTGCCGGTCAACTGCGCTCCTGAGTTGCCCATTCGCACGTTGAAGGATCGCTTTACCATGTGGCAGCGAATGATGATCGTCCGCTTGTTGGGGATGCGGAAGATGGGCGAGGTTCTCAGCAAGCGCCTGTTCATCAAGCCAGAGCAGGAAGAGTTGCGCCGGATTTTCGTTGAGCGCTGGGCGGAAAACGATCCTCGGGCTTATCTGGCCGCCTTGCGCGCCCTGATTGGGTGGAGTGTTGTGGAGCAGTTGGGCGCGATCCGCGCGCCGACGCTGGTGCTCTCTTCAGACGAGGATTACACTTTCATCGGTGATAAGGAGCGCTATGCCGCTCAAATGCCGCAGGCCGAAATGGTGGTGATCGCAGACGCCCGTCACGCTCTGCCCGTGGAGAAGCCTGAAGAATTTAACCGGGCAGTGCTCGCTTTTCTGGAGCGGGTTGAGACCTGAAACGAGCGCCACGCCCCTTGCCAGCGGGTTGGGGGTGCGCTATAATGCTTCACGGTAGTTTTGATTGTGAGGTGAGTTCGTATGCCAATTTACACGTACCATTGTGATAGCTGCGGTGTCCAGTTCGACCGGCAGCAAAAGTTTTCCGATCAACCCCTGCGGGTTTGCCCTGAATGCCAGGAAGAGGCGTTGCGGAAGGTGTATCAGCCCGTTGGTATCGTTTTCAAAGGATCGGGCTTTTATGCGACGGACAACCGCTCTTCCTCAGGTATGGGGCGGAGCTCTAAGAAGAATTCCTCAGGTGAGAACAACGGGGGCTCAGAGACGAAAGCGAAGAAACCGGCGGATAGTTCCAGCGATTAAGACCGATCCCCCTTGTAAGACTCCCCTTGGGGAGCTTTTTGTGCGTCGCGACCGGCCAATCTGGCCGGTCTTACGTTTTGGGATATCAGGGCGTTGCTTGTAGCGCGAGCAGCAAGGCTTCAAATTCCTCGCGGCAGTTACCGCAGCGTTCGAGGTGTTCTTCTACTAGTGGCATGGCCTCGGAGACGTTCTTGCCTTCCAGTTTCATCTCGACAAATCGATCCAACTCTTCGAAGCATTCATCGCAGCCGATTTCAACGGGCCGGGTTTTGGCGATCGCTCGCACGATATTTTTTAGGGTCTCGGCATTAATTTTCATCGTGTTCTCGTTATCAAGACGTGGCGTTGGCGGAATCTCTTACATCTCCGGTGTTTCGAACGCCGCGAGTAGCTCATCCGTGGTGAAGCCTTGCGAGAGCAATTCCTGTTTGAGACGTTTGCGGGCGTCGTGGATCAGTTTGTAGAGCGCATTGCGGTTGGTGTCCATGCGCCGGGCGGCCTCGTCCAGCGGCATGCCGCCGACCATTACTATCATGATTGCCTCGCGCTGACGTGGTGTCAGGCTCTCTTGAATGAGCTGTTCCACCAGTTCGAGTAACATCTTTTGTGAGGCGCTGCGCTCGGGCGAGGATTTTGGGTCGGTGAGCACAGCGGGGGTGAAGTCGCTGCCGCTGTCTTCGGGGAGCAAATCTTCAATGGAGATGTCTTTCCAACGTTTGCGGCGCAGTTCGGTGTAGGCCACGCGCACGGCGATTTTCTGCGCCCAGGTTGTCAGTTTGCTCTCTCCGCGAAAGTTGTCCAGGTTGTCCAGAATTTTAAGCAGCGCATCCTGGGCGAAATCTTCGATCAGGCTGTCCAGCTCTCCGTTGTGGCTGAGGGCATAGTGCAACCCGCGGATAAGGATCTCGCGCAGGTCAGAGATAGCCTGATCGGCCTCGGGGCCGCGTAATGCGGTCAACCATTCTTTGTTGGTGCGTTCAGTCATTGATGTCGTCGCTTGATCGAATGTGCTTGCGGAGATGGCGGATCCATTATAGCATGTGGGGGATAAAAAACGCGCCCCTGATGGGTTTCAGGGGCGCGCAGTGTTTGATAGTCGCGAGGAAAAAGCCGGGCTACTGACCCTCGTCGTTGAGCGTGTCCGCGGGAAGGAACGCTGCCCAGGCGAACCAAAAAGTGTCGTGGTGCGGGATTGGGGAGAGTTGAGTCCCGGCCAGCGGGCCATCAATAGCTTGCCCTAAGATGTCCCATGTGCTGCCGGTGTTGTCGTCCTTAAAGGTACCATCGTAGTTGGTGGTGAAGGTCAATGTTTCGCCCTCGACGACGGCCTCGAACACGCCGGTTGCGCCAACGTCCCGCCCCAGAGAAATCAACGGGCTATCCAGCGCGGATGTCGTTCCAGCTTTCCAGAAGATGACGATCGGTGTTCCCTCAATTTCGTCGTTGATGACCTCTTCTTCACTTAGGCGCGTGAAGGAGTAGGCGCGTCCGGTGTCGTTGTCGATCAAGATGCCGACCACGCGCTCCATCGGGCGCAGGCGTTGATCGACCTCGCCGCTGAAGAGGAAGGGGTAGGCGTTGACGTCATCGTAACCGGCGTAGGGATTTTCGCCATAAGCGCGGTTGTAGCCCGTGTCCAGGGAGAGCACCTGCCCATCGGGGTATGTGGTTTTGAAGTCGCTCCAGGCGATCATCGCCGCGGGCAGAGGGTTGAGCTGCATGCCTGTGAGTTTCCCGACGATGCCCTCCCCGCTGAACTGTTGCCACCACGAATGGGTCTGACGGTCGTACATCACCAGATCGGAAAAGCGCAGGTTGCCGGTTGTGCCGAAGTCGAGCACTTCGCCGTCAACCGTGGGACGCTCGAAGACCAGGGCGGTGTTGCACAGGGGGCAGAAGGTCACCACGACGGGGAGGTCGCTGAACTGGTCGTTGACGATCTCGTGCCAGATCATGATTTGCAGAGGGTAGGCGCGCGTCTCTTTGCCGATGGTGAGCAGGATGACCGGCTCGGCGTCTTCCAGCCACTCGTCTGCGGCAGCGACATCAACGAACCTGGGCTTGTCGATGGCCGGGATGCCATCAGGCGGAGGGCCGCCGGAGAAGATTTCGCTGTAATCGATGCTGTGTTGACAGA